>JANXTP010000042.1 GCA_025352345.1 Burkholderiales bacterium
CGTCGTGCAGCCGCCGCAGCCAGCGGCGCAATTCCTTGCGCACCTTGGCATCGAGCGCGCCGAAGGGCTCGTCGAGCAGCAGCACCTTCGGCTCGACCGCCAAGGCCCGGGCCAGCGCGATGCGCTGGCGCTGCCCGCCCGAGAGCTGGTGCGGATAACGGTCGGCGATCCAGTCGAGCTGCACCAGCTTCAGCAAGTCGGTGACCTTGGCGGTGATCTCCCTGTCGGACGGTCGCGTGGCCTTGGGCCGCACGCGCAGGCCGAACGCCACGTTCTCGAAGATCGTCATGTGGCCGAACAGCGCGTAGTGTTGGAACACAAAACCGACCTGCCGGTCGCGCACATCGGTGTGGGTCGCGTCCTCACCGTGGAACAGCACCGAGCCCGAGTCCGGCACTTCCAGCCCGGCGATGATGCGCAGCAGCGAGGTCTTGCCCGAGCCCGAGGGCCCGAGCAGCGCGACCAACTCGCCATCGGGGATGTCGAGGTTCAGGTGATCGCAGACGACGGTCTTGCCATAGCTTTTGTTGAGGTTGCGGACTTCAATGCTCATGTCGTTGACTTTTGGTTGACGGGCCGTGCCGACGTGGGGCGATCAGGCGGCTTCGATGCCGCGCTTGTGCGCCTTGACGCGCTGCTCGACGATGTACTTCAGCACCAGCGTCACCAGCGCCAGGCCGGCCAGCAGCGAGGCCACGGCGAAGGCCGCGGCGAACTGGTATTCGTTGTAGGCGATCTCGATGTGCAGCGGCATCGTGTTGGTCTGCCCGCGGATGTGGCCCGAGACCACGCTGACCGCGCCGAACTCGCCCATGGCGCGGGCGTTGCACAGGATCACGCCATACAGCAGCGCCCACTTGATGTTCGGCACCGTGACCCGCCAGAAGATCTGCCAGCCGTTGGCGCCGAGCACGCGCGCGGCCTCCTCCTGCTCGGTACCCTGCGCCTGCATCAGCGGGATCAGCTCGCGGGCAATGAACGGAAAGGTCACGAAGGTGGTGGCCAGCACGATGCCCGGGATGGCGAAGATCACCTTCAGGTCGTGGTCGCGCAGCCACTCGCCGAACCAGCCCTGCAGGCCGAAGATCAGCACGTAGATCAGGCCGGAGATCACCGGGCTGACGGAGAACGGCAGATCGATCAGCGTCAGCAGCACGTTCTTGCCGCGGAACTCGAATTTCGCGATGCACCACGCCGCGGCGACGCCGAACACCAGGTTCATCGGCACGCTGATGCCGGCGGCAATCAGCGTCATCTTGATGGCCGACAGCGCATCAGGCTCTGTGATCGATGCGATGTACACCGCGACACCCTTCTTGAACGCCTCGACGAACACGATCGCCAGCGGCACGAACAAAAAGAAGGTCAGGAAGGCCAGCGACACACCGATCAGCGTCCACTTGACCCAGGTGGGTTCGGTCGTTGCCGAGCGGACGCGCCGCGGTGCGATCATGTTGCCGCCTGCGGCGCTGGGCGCGGCGGGGTCGACGCCGATCGTGGCGCTGCTCATCGCCCCTGCCTCGAGCGGGTCCAGGCCTGCAGTGCGTTGACCGCCAGCAGCAGCGCAAAGGCCGCCACCAGCATCACCACCGCGATCGCGGTCGCGCCCTGGTAGTCGTACTGCTCCAGCTTGGTGATGATCAACAGCGGCGTGATCTCGCTGACCAGCGGCATGTTGCCGGCGATGAAGATCACCGAACCGTACTCACCGAGGGCCCGCGCGAAGGCCAATGCAAATCCGGTGATCAGCGCCGGCATCAGGATCGGGAAGATCACTTTGGTGAAGGTCTGCCAGCGGTTCGCCCCCAGCGTGGCAGCGGCCTCCTCGATTTCCTTCTGCATGTCTTCGAGCACCGGCTGCAGGGTGCGCACGACGAAAGGCAGTCCGATGAAGGTCAGCGCGACGAACACGCCGAGCGGTGTGTAGCTGACCTTGAACGGCAGCCACTGCCCGATCCAGCCGTTCTGCGCATACAGCGCCGTCAGTGCGATGCCCGCCACCGCCGTGGGCAGGGCGAAGGGCAGATCGACCAGCGCATCGACCAGCCGCTTGAACGGAAAGTCGTAGCGCACCAGCACCCAGGCCACGATCAGCCCGAAGAAGGCATTGAGCAGCGCGCCCACCAGTGACGCACCAAAGGTCAGCCGGTACGAGGCCAGCACGCGTGGCGAAGTCACCGCGTCCCAGAACGCGGGCCAGGTCATCGTCGCCGTCTTCAGGAAGGCCGCGCTGAGCGGAATCAGCACGATGAAGCTCAGGTACAGCAGCGTGAAGCCAAGCGCCAGGTCGAAGCCGGGCAGCACGGTGTGCTTCTTCAGCAGGGTGCGCGACAAGAACACGGCCCGCCCCTACTTTTTCTTCGAGCGCAGGATGATCTGGTCGTAGAAGCCGCCGTCGTCGAAATGCTCCTTCTGCGCCTTCTTCCAGCCACCGAACACTTCATCGACGGTGAACGCGTTGACCTTGGGGAAGTCCTTCGCATAGCGCGCCAGCACCTTGGCGTTGCGCGGCCGCAGGTGGTGCTTGGCGGCGATCTCCTGGCCGGCGTCAGACCACAGGTACTTCAGGTAGGCCTCGGCCTGTTTGCGGGTGCCGCGCTTGTCGACGCCCTTGTCGACGACCGACACCGGGTTCTCGGCCAGCACGGTCCAGGTGGGGTAGACGGCTTCGTAGTCGTCGCCGAATTCGCGCTTGATCAGCGGCACTTCGCTTTCGAAGGTGACCAAAGCATCGCCAAGCTGGCGCTGCGCGAAGGTGGTGGTGGCACCACGGCCACCGCCATCGAGCACCGGCACGTTGGCGAAGATGCGTTCGACCAGGGCCTGCGCGGCAGCCGGCGACACACCGTTCTTCAGGCCGGCGCCCCAGGCTGCCAGGTAGGTGTAGCGGCCGTTGCCCGATGTTTTCGGGTTCGGGATGATCACCGAGATGCCGGCGCGGCCGAGGTCGCTCCAGTCGCGGATGGCCTTCGGGTTGCCCTTGCGCACCAGGATCACCGACACCGAGGTGGTCGGCGCGCTGTGGTCGGGCAGGCGCTGGGCCCAGTCGGACGGAATCAAGGCGCCGCGCTCGGCCAGGATGTCGATGTCGTTCGACTGGTTCATCGTGATGACATCGGCTTCCAGTCCCTCGACCACGCTGCGCGCCTGCTTGCTGCTGCCGCCGTGCGATTGGTTCAAGGTCAAGTCCTCGCCGGTGGTTTTCTTCCAATAGGCGGCGAACGCGGCGTTGTAGTCCTTGTAGAACTCGCGCGACACGTCGTAGCTGACGTTCAGCAGCGTTTTGCCTGCAGCCTGAGCGGCAGCGGCGATCGGAGATAGAACAGCCCAGCCAGCCAGGGCGGCCAGCGTGACGCGACGGGATACAGGGGACATGGGAAGGCAGGCGCGACACGCCAGTGCGAAGAAGGACCGCGGATGCTAGGCGGCAGGCGTTGAATGCCCAACGATCGATTTCGCCGATCCTTATTCAATAAACGACTAAAGCTGCCGTTCGCGCAGCGCGAACGGCAGCCTGGCTCGGCCAGCGCAGCAACGGCAGGCCTTACTTCTTCGTGTAGATCTGGTCGAACACGCCGCCGTCGGCGAAGTGGGTCTTCTGCGCCGTCGCCCATCCGCCGAACACCTCATTGATGTTGAACAGCCTGATCGGCGGGAACTGCTTGGCGTATTTCGCCTGCGCCTTCGGATCGGTCGGGCGGTAGAAGTTCTTGCCCGCGATGTCCTGGCCTTCAGGCGAATACAGGTAGTCGAGGTAGGCCTGGGCGACCGCGGCATTGCCCTTCTTCTCGGCCACCTTGTCGACCACCGCGACCGGCGGCTCGGCCAGGATGCTGGTCGGTGGATAGATCACGTCGAACTTGTCGGCGCCGAATTCCTTGAGCACCAGCCCGGCCTCGTTCTCCCACGACAGCAGCACGTCGCCCAGGCCGCGCTCGGCGAAGCTGACCGTCGCGCCGCGAGCGCCCGAATCGAGCACCGGCACGTTGGCGAAGACCTTCTGGATGTAGTCGCGGGCCTTCGCGTCGCTGCCACCGGGTGCGGTCAGCACCGAGCCGTAGGCCGCGAGGTAAGCCCAGCGCGCACCACCAGAAGTCTTCGGGTTGGCGGTGATGACGCCGACGCCGGGTTTGGCGATGTCGTCCCAGGTCTTGACGCCCTTGGGGTTGCCCTTGCGCACGATGAACACGATGGTCGAGGTATACGGGGTGCTGTTGTTCTTGAAGCGCTTTTGCCAGTCGCTGGGCAACAGCTTGGCGCGTTGCGAGATCTCGTCGATGTCGTAGGCCAGCGCCAGCGTGACAACATCGGCATCCAGGCCGTCGATCACCGAGCGGGCCTGCTTGCCGGAGCCACCGTGCGATTGCTTGACGCTGACGGTGTCGCCGGTCTTGGCCTGCCAGTACTTGGCAAACGCGGCGTTGTATTCGACGTAGAGCTCGCGGGTCGGGTCGTACGACACGTTGAGCAGCGTGATGTCCTTGGCCAGCGTCGCAAAGGCGGCAGCACCAACGGCCACGGCCAACGCGGTGGAACGGATGAGGCGGGAGACAGACATGAAGACAGATCCTGGTTGGACGACGTGCTGAGAGAGCTGCCGTGATGACAGCGGACGGTGCATCCTAGGCAGCAGCCCTCAGGCTGAAAACGAAGCGTTCCGCGCTTGCATATGCGGATTTCGACTGATCGGGCCGAACGGAGCCACCCGGAATCCAGCGTCAGCCAACGCACAAGCAAAGACGTAACGCTTCGTTGGGCAGACGCCTTCGGACTGAAAGACTGAAGGCACATCCACAGTGCGAGCCAGACGCGTCGACACCACGGCCGTCGCCTGCCTTCCGGCCCCAGCCCATGAGTTCGCCGGACTCGACCGCGACTTCGAAGGCAGTGCGCTGCTCGACGAGGTCGGCTTGTCGGGCCTCGGCGATCGACTGCCGAGCAGCTGTCCGGCAGTCAGGCGCAGCGCGTGGCGATCGCGCGCGGCCTGTTCGTGCAGCCGCGCGTGCTGCTGCTCGATGAACCTTTCTCAGCAGTCGATGCCTGCACCCGGCTGAAGCTGCAAGACCTGCTGCTGCGCGTCGTGCAGGCGCACCGCATCACGGTGTTGTTGGTCACGCACGACATCGCCGAGGCGGTGCGGCTCAGTGACCGCGTGCTGGTGCTGGAGGCCGATCCCGGGCGCGTTGGCGCATCCTCGCGACCCCGACGATCCCGCGACGCTCGGCGCAGGGGCCGCGATCCGCAGGACGCTGCTGGCGACGCACGCGATCTAGCGATCTAAATCACCGTGCCGAGCACCGGCCGATCACCGGTGATCCGTGCCTGCAACCAATCGCCCACAGCGCTCGCGCTCAATGGTTTGGCATACAGGAAGCCCTGCAAATAGGTGCAGCCCATCGCGGTCAGCATCGCTGCCTGCGCATCGGTTTCCACGCCCTCGGCCACCACCAGCAGGCGCAGGCTTCTCGACATCGCGACGATGGCTTTCACCAGTTCGCTGTCATCGGGATCGGTTTCCAGGTCGCGCACGAAAGAGCGGTCGATCTTGACGCTATCGACCGGAAAACGCTTCAGGTGGCTGAGGCTGGAGTAGCCGGTGCCGAAGTCATCGATGGCGATGCGGATGCCGAGCGCCTTGATGCGCTGCAAGATGCCGAGCGTGGCCTCGGGGTCGGCCATCAGGGTGGACTCGGTGATCTCGAACGCGAGCTGCGCGCCATCGACACCGGTAGCTTGCAGAGTGTCGGCCACCCGGTCGACGAAGTCCGCATGCGCCAACTGCACCGGCGACACATTGACCGCGATGGTGATGTGGCCCAGCGCGGTGCCGCGCCAGGTACGCAACTGTTCGCAGGCCTGGCGCAGCATCGCCGCGCCCAGCGGCACGATCAGGCCGCTTTCCTCGGCCACGGTGATGAAGACGAGCGGACCTTGCAGTTCGTGGTCCGAGCGATCCCATCGGGCCAGCGCTTCCAACGACACCGGCAGGCCGCTGGCCGCGTCGATGACCGGTTGGAAATGCGCGATGAACTGCCCTTCGGCGAGGCCACGGCGCATGTCGGCTTCGAGGCGCAGGCGCGCGGAGGCAGCCTGATCGACCTCCTTCGAGAAGAACTGGAAGCGGTTGCGGCCTTCGCGTTTCGAGCGGTACATCGCCGCGTCGGCATGCTTCATCAGCGTTTCGGGGTCTTCACCGTCACCGGGGAAAACCGCGATGCCCAGGCTGATGCCGACATTGACCTCAGTGCCTTCGAGCACGCACGGAACCGCCACCTCGCGCAGGATCTTCTTCGCCACTTCGGCCACGTCGTCGGGGCCGCCGACATCGGACAACAGCATCACGAACTCGTCGCCACCGAGACGGCACACCGTGTCGCTGCCGCGCAGCGTGCCGGTGAGCCGCTGTGCCACGGCCTTGAGCAGTTCATCGCCGACGGCATGACCCAGCGAGTCGTTGACGTGCTTGAAGTGATCGAGGTCCATGAAGATGACCGCGAAGCGGGTTCGGTGGCGCTGCGCAAATTGGCAGGCCTGGTGCACCCGGTCCTGAAGCAGCACCCGGTTAGGCAGGTCGGTCAGGCTGTCGTGGTGGGCGAGGTAGGCCAGCCGTTGCGACAGCGCACGCGCTTCTGACACGTCCTGGAACACCATCACCGCACCCTGCAACAACCCGTTCTTGCCGAGAATCGGCGCGACCGAGTTATGCACACCGTATTCCTTACCCCGCTGATCGCGCAGCACCGCGTTCTTCGGGACCCCGGCGACCCGCTTGCCGTACGGGCAGTTTTCGATCGGGCTCGACAACGGCGCATCGGTCTGGTGGTCGAACATGTGCACCACCTCGCCAAAAGCGAGCCCCCGGGCCTCAGGCAACGGGCGGCCGACCAGTTGTTCGGCCACCGGGTTCATGTAAGTGATGCGTCCGTGTTCGTCGGTGGTGACCACGCCGTCGCCAATCGACTGCAGCGTGACCTCCATGCGCTCCTTTTCCGCCACCAGTTCGGCGGCCAGGCGCTTCTGCTCGGTGGTTTCCTTCATCACCGACAGCGTGCGCACCGGCTGGCCGCGGGCATCGCGTTGCCAGATCGCGGACAGCTGCACGTCGAAGACTTCGCCGCCTTTGGTGACCATCTGGTAGTCCACGTCTCGCAGATAGCCCTGCGCGAGAAACCTCGGGATCACCGTCTCTTCAGCACGCTGGCGCGACTCAGGGGTCAGGAAATCGGTGGACGGGCGACCCAGTACCTCCGAACGCTCATAGCCAAAGCGGGCCAGCCACTCGTCATTGACGCTCAGCAGGCGCTTGTGGATGTCCACCGAATGCATCAGCACCGGTGCTTTTTCGTAGAGAAAACGGAAATCGTCCTCGCGCTGGGCCAATTCGATCACGCCGTTCTGGATGTTCTCAAGTGTTGTCGCGAGCAGCAACGGCGGCAACAGCACCAAGATCAGCGGAAGATAGAACCAGCCTTCGTTGAGCGACTGGATGCTCATCAGCGGCGAGAACGACCCACGCGCGATCAGCACCGCCACCGACAGCGAGCAGAGCAGCACGCCGAGCGATACCCCGGTGAAGCGCCCGATGGAGGCCAGCAGCACCAGCGCAAGCGAGATGTAGACGTACGGGTGCGGCAGCGATGTCGGCACGGTCAGCGAGATGCCCACCACCAGCACCAGGGCCAGCAACACCGAGGGACGCCGCACATCGGCCCACAAAGGCCCCCACCCTTTGGCCACCAGCAACAGGCCCAGCGGCAGCAGGGCCACGCTACCGATCGAGCTGCCCTCGAACCAGGAGAGCCACAGCTTGTCGAACGTCCCGAGCTCGTTGGACGACAGCAGGGCAGCAGCCAGCAGCGCGCCGACGAACGCCGGCACGACGCCTCCGAGCAACAAGGCCTGCGACAGGGGACCCGGGCGGCTGACACATGTCGCGGCAACGCAGTAACGACGAAGCAACCACGCGCCGAGGGCAATCTCGACGCTGTTGGCGACGATGCAGCGCAGCGTCAGAGGCAGCGGGTCGTCAAACACCCAGCCGGCGGCCAGACTGCCCACGGCGATGGCAGCCAGCAGCATCGGCCAGTGCTTTTCCGCTTTCGATTGCAGCACCACCACCGCCGCCGCATTGGCATACCAGAGCATGGCCACGTTGCCGCTGAGCCGTGACAGGAAGACCGCGACCACGGCCAGGCAGAAATACAGCATGGCGGCCACGATCGCAGTGGCAGCCAGCGACTGCGGCAGCCACGCGGCCGATGGCACGGAAGCGTCCGGCAAGGGACGGTCGGTACCGGCTTGTGCGGGCTTGTCTTGCGGGAACCGAAGTGTGGCCATGCGATGCCTGCCTTCTTCCGCTTCACGGGGCCGAGCGGCCGGGACACGAAGATCGGCACAGGCGCATGCCGACGTCTCCAGACAGGAGATCACCACGATCCGGCCTGTGCATCGATTCTGCAGTAACGCAGCGACCACCGACACGCAGAAATACGGCGTGAAAGAGGCTTCTTTCCACGCTGACGGTTGGCCACTTCAGCGGTAGTCGACCACCCCTTCGATCGGGTCGGCCGGTTCCAGCCGCGGCGCGCGCTCGATCATGTGCCGCGTGTCCGCCTAGGGCGCCTCGCAGTGCACCCGAGGCCATGATGTGGGCGACGCCCAGCGTCTCGTCGCGGTTGTCGAAGTAGCGCATTGCGCCGCTGCAGACGTTGACCGCACCGACGGTGATGCGCGTACCGCTGTGGTGCAGCCTGTCCACATCGAGCAGACGGCCCGGCGTTTCGCGCAAAGGGTCGGTGTTGGTGAGACGCGTGTTCGATGCCGACCGCCGCCTGTTGGCCCTGCAGCGCCTCGAAAATACCCCACAAGCAGGCACCGAGCGCGACGCCTCCTTGCAACACGACCCCCACGCGATGGTACGGAGGCGTTGGATTTTTTGGCCATCTGCGCAGTGTCAGAGACGACCCGCCGAAATGTCGGGCGGGCAGATCACAGGTACAGCGCGACCACCTCGGTCAACTCCCCTTCCCACACCACCGGAATGGCCAGCAGGGCCGCAGCGCCGATGGCGGCGGCTGCAGCGGCCGGTGCGCCCTCTTCGGCAGCTGGTTGCTCGCTGATGACCGGCACGCCGTCGCGCCAGGCCTGCGTGATCGAGCTGGTGGGTGCCAGGTCGTTCGTGGCGATGGCGAGCGTTGCCGCCACACCCGAGCGCCCACCATGCAGTTCGCTGAAAGCGTAGTCCCGCTTCAGCGAGGTCCGGGTGTCATCGGCGACCCAGCGTTCGATGCGCTGCGCCAGCGGCAGCTGCGCACCGGCGAGAAAGGTGACGACATGGCAGTCATCGAGGCGCGAGCCCACCGGCAGCGCCAGCCCGCGCAACAGCCCGGCCTCAGCGGCCATCTCGGCGCGCAGGAAGCGCCCCGGTGCAGCCGCCAGGTCTTCCAGGAACACGCTCTGGCCACGCTGCCAGGCGAGGCCGGGTAGACCGACGCCGCGCGGCAGGTAGGTGTCGTGGGAGATCGCCTCGAACTGCTGCGTGCCGGGGCCATAGGCGCCGTCGGCCAGCGTCATGTCGGAGGTGATGCGGGCATCGTGGTGCCACAGCTCGAGAGCGCTGGACGGGATGACACCGTGGCTGCAGAACAGCACCAACACGCCGGCGATCGCCTGCTGGCGGAAATACGGCAGCGCGATCGCGCAGCTGTAGCCGGCCTGCCGCGCCGCGTCGGCACGGCGAAAATCGCCACTGTTGAAATCGGCCAGCAGGATCGGTTTGCCCACGTCCCAGGCTCGCCCCGGCAGACCTTCGCCACGACCGAAACACATCGACCGGCTGAGCGCCCCGAAGCGACGAGCGCTGCCGAATGCGCTGCTGTGCAGTTCAAGCAATGAGCCGTCGCCGCTGGCCAGCCACAGCTCGGCCGCTTTGATGAAGGTGGAGGGCATGCGGCTCCCGTGAGGTTTCACGGCGTGCCGCAAGTTGCGGGCCAGACAGCGCCTCGGTGCCGCCAGGCAGTGGCGCTATTTGATGCCCAGCCAGCCCAGCCACAGCGAACGGCGCATCCACAGCAGCGCGGCACAACACACCCACACGCCACAGGCCAGCGCGAACAGCTGGCCGCCGTCGCTGCTGCCATCGGTGTTGACAACCGCCACGCCCAGTGGGGTGAACAGGTGAAAGAAAATCGCGCCGCTGATCACGCCCAGGCCTAAGGTGGCGCCCAGCACCTGCACCGTGCGCTGGCTGGAGATCGCAGCACCCGCCAGCAGCAGGATCGATGCGATCAGCTCCATCGTGCCGACCACCCGGGCCGAGAAGATGCCGCCTGGCGCAAACACGCCCGGAAAGCCCAGCGACGCGGCCCAGGGGTCGAGCTTGCCCTGGAAGATATAAACGGTTTCGGGCGAGCCGGTGAACTTGAAGAACAGCGACTGGATGAACACGAACGCGACGTAGATCGTCAGCAGCCAGTGTCCGTTGCGCTTGAGCCAGGCCATGGGGAATCCTTCAATCGACGAGGAGCGGTGCGCAGCGGGTCACTGCTTCAGCAGCGTCTGGAATTTCGAATCGGCCGTCTTGATGAAGCCGATCGGATTTTTCAACCATTTCTGCTGCACGTCAGCGTCGTAGTTCAGATACAACTTGCCATCGATGATCTTGAACTTGTCGGGTTCGATGCTGACCAGGTTGTCGACCGCGACGCCATAGGCGCAGTAGCCACCGTACTGCGGTGCGTATTTCTCCGGCGCGGCTTTGAACAGGTCGAGGTGGGCCTGCGAGGCAAATTTCCACTTGGCGCCCATCCAGGTGGCCACAAAGCTGTCGGAGCCCTTGACCGGCTTGCCATCGGTGAAATAGGCGACGGTGTCGTAACCCAGGATCGCGGTGTCGCCCGCACCGCCGAAGAAGCCGCCGGTCAGCGTGTTGATCGGTGGCTGGGCCGCGCGCGCGGCGGCGCTGACGAAAAAGGCAGCAGCGCCGAGGCCCAGCACGGCGCGGCGACTCAGGCGGCGGGTTGATACGTCAGACATTCAAGCTCCTGGGTGGGGTCGGCAGGCGCGCTCGCGGCACGGTCGCCCAACGCATGGGCAACGGTGGCCGGCGCCCGGCCGAAGTTGGGATCGGTGGCGATGCCATGCTGCTCGCAGTAGAGCTGCAGCAGCGCGTAATGGTGGGTGGCGTGGCTGGCCAGGAACACCAGCTCACGGCCGATGCTGGAAGCGGTCGCGAAATCGAATTCGCCGGCCGGGCCACCTTGCCCGTGCACACGCAGCGGCTGCTCCAGCACGGCATCGGACCACCCGGCCAGCTGCTGCTTCAGCGCGTTCAACCGCGCCCGGGCCAGACCGACATCGCGTTCCAGCGCGCGGTCGCGGGGGCGGCGGTCGTAGTCGACCAGGCTGTCGGCGCCGCGCAGCACCAGTGCTTCATAGTGTTCGATCACATGGCGCAGGTGCGGGCCGGTGCGTTGCGCATACGCCGGCGCCCCGGGAAGGTCATGCGCCGCCACCAGCGCCAGCGCCTGGTCGATCAACTGACGATTGAAGTGCAGCAGCCTGTCGGCATCTCCTGCGCTGGCCCTGACGGATCGGTGAGAGAACAACATGGTGACAACTTTCGGTCAAAGGGTCGCGGTCAACACTGCGGCTTGCCGGTGCAACGGCGATGACGGGTGGCAGACATGCTCCAGAGTCGGGCCAGAAGCCCGGACATTACGCGCGGTCTGCGACAAAACACACCGGCCAATCCGTGCCTCAGCGTCAATCGGTCGCCGGATAGCGTGGGGTCAGGAATTTTTCACGCCGGTAGCCACGCAGGAATTCGGCCAGGCTCATCGGCCTGAAGCCGCGTGCACGGTTGGCGGCACCGATTTCGAACAGCCAGTGGTACTGGCGCATCAGATCGCGCCAGGCTTCGATCAGGCCGGTGCGGCGGTCCCAGATGTGGGTGCTTTCGGCACCGGCACCGTTGACCTCGACGATGGTGAAGCCCCGCCCCGCCTGCATCTCGGTGAAATCTTCGAAGCGCACATCGAAGCGGCCGAAGTGGAATTCGGGCAGGCGCTGCGCGATGTCGTCAAAGCGCGCTTCCATCTCAGGCGTCACCAGGTGCGTGCCGTTGCGGAAGATCGCGCCGCGGCTGTGGCTGCCGGCAAATGCGAGGCGGATCGCCGCACCTTCGGCCGGTACGGTGTCGAGCCGGGCGGTGTGGCGCTTGAAGTACAGGTGGGTGAGCCGACCAGCGCGCGGGTCGGCCAGGATCAGCTCGCGCAGCGTGCGCCGGCCGTCGCCGATCACATACGGAAAGTATTTCAGCGTGATCGACACGATGCGCCCGCGCGTCTGGCCCGGCCGGCGGCAGTAAAAAACACCTGCTTCTCCCTCGAACGACACCAGCCTCTGCAGCAGCAGCGTCGCGCCGGGTGGGAAGGCGGCCAAGTAGGCCTGCAGATCGCCCGCCGTGCGCACCAGCTTGACCCCGGCGCCGCGGCAGCCGAGGTCGGGCTTGGCAACCACTGGGAGCGCGAGGCCTGCGGCGACCAGCGCCGCCAGCGCTGCGTCGCGTTCTTGAACGAGGTCGGTCGGCGTGACGGGCCGCTCGATTCGCACGAACGGCGCGACCCATTCGGGCACATGCTGCATTGTCAGCGCCAGGATGTCGGCCTTCGATTCACCGAAGAAGCCACCACCCGGGAAAGAGGGGTTGGCCACCGTGGGCAGCAGGATGCCGCGGTAGCGCAGCATCTGCCATGCGGCGTACAGCGCGATCGGCGGGTAAAAAGCCCACATCGGCCAGAACTCGAAGTAGCTGGTCGGCGGCCCACCCTGGTCGAACGGTGGCATGCCCTGGTGCGGGCGGACAGCGGGCACGGACTGAGGCAGCACGGAGGTCATGTCGACGTAGAGGCCGGCGGTCGCCCGCGTTGATGAATGAATCGCCACAGCGGCACCGCTGCCGCCAGCACCAGGATGGGCAACGCCACCGCCACCGGCAGCGGCAGGCCGAGTTGCTGGGCCAAGGCGGCACCGATGGCCACGCTGAGGCCGTACAGCGCGCCGGTCCACAGCGTCACCGCCAGCAGCACCCAGGCACTGAACGGTGCGAACGGCACCCGCAGAAAGCCGCAGGCGGTGTAAGTGACCAGCCGCATCCCAGGGATCACGCGGGCCAGCAGCACGGCACTGGGCAGCCTGCGCGTTACCTGCCCGCGCGCCCAGGCGCTGCGCTCGCCGATGTAGCGCCGCCGCAGCCAGGGCACACGGGTTGCGCCGATGCCGAGCGCATACAGGCCCAGATCGCCTCCGGCGATGCCCCCGCCCACCGCGGCCAGCGATAAACCCCAGGAAATCGTACCCTGCGTAGCCAAAGCGACACCCGCAGCGATCGCCACGTCTTCCAGCAGCAGCGTGGTCAGCACAAGCGCCAGCGCGATGACCCACGGATCCGCCATGCCCGATGGCGCCCCATGAAACCAGGTGATGACGGCTTGCCAGTCGGCCATCAACGCGGGGGTCGCGACCTCGCTCAACATGGCGCCGCCAGTGCCCAGGCGATCGCCTCTCGCACGACGCCGGTCGAATTCCACGGCAGGAAGTGGTTCTGTCCTTCGAGCAACTCCGTCTTAACGCAGCGCGCGCCCGTGAGCCCGGCCTGCATGAATGGCACATTGGCCACCGGCACCAGGCTGTCCTTCGTGCCGTGCACGATCAGCACCGGCGCGGTGATCTTCGGCAGCAGGCGGGCCAATGATTCCAGCTCGGGCTTCAGCGCGATCAGTTCGGCATTGGCGTTGCGGATGGCGCGCGGCAAGGCCCAGCGCACCGCCGTCCAGGTGCCGACCCACTGCATCGGGTTGATCTCTTCCAGCGCCGGGTCGAGCGACGCCGCCAGCAGCACCACCGCGGCGACGCGGCCCGGATGCTCTGCCGCGACGCGGGCGACGATCGGACCACCGAGCGAATGGCCGAGCAGCACGACGCGCCGCCCGTCGGTCGGGAACATTGCATAGACCGCTGCCGCCTGCGCCTCCAGACTGGTCAGCGCGCCTTCGGGGCCGCTGTCGCCAAAGCCCGGCCGGTCCAGCGCCACCACGTCGGCGCCCGGCGGCGGGTGGGTCAGGTACTCGGACCAGCCCGAGGCCGAGCCCGGCGTGCCATGCACCAGGATCAGGCGCGGTGCGGTGGGGTTGCCCGCTTGCAGGTAGCTGAGCGTGGTGTTCAACGGTGCGCCGACGGTGATGCGGTGACGCAGCGCACCGATGTTCGCATCGGCGGCGCGCAGCCCGGTCGGTGCCAGGCCGAGGGTGCCGACGATCACGCTGAGCGCGCTCCACAGCCGGCTGCGTGCGGGCGACCAGGCACGCGGTGCGATCACCGGGGCGGCAATCGGCACATCGGTGTCTGCATGGGCGTCTTGGTGTTGTGCTGCAGCGGGCGCTGTACTGCGAGGCATCCCCGGGTCTCCGTGAAGGCGAGTGGCCGGCGATGGCGCAACAAGCACCCATCTCAGTCGCCGTGACGCTGCAATTCTTACCGACGCAGGTGTAAGCAAGCGGCGCACTTGCACGACGAGAGCCAACGACGCGTTGCGCGCTGGACGCCGGTGTTGCGCGCCGAAGGCCTACATTTCGCTCGCCAGGGCGTTCGCACGGTCTCATTCAGATTGCCCTTCACGATCAACACGACCATGAACCTGCTGTCTTCTTTTGATTCCTCGCGATCCACACAGACCCGTGGCACGCCGGTGTATGCGCTTCGCATGGCAGCGCACACCATCGACATGCAGGCCGCGCAGGCGCTGCGCTTCGAGGTCTTCAACCTCGAACTCGACGAAGGCCTGGCGCAGTCTTACGACACCGGCCTCGACGCCGACCCCTTCGACGCGGTTTGCGATCACCTGATCGTCGACGACCTGGCGAACGGCCACGTGGTCGGCACCTACCGGCTGCAAACCGGGCTGCGGGCCCACGACGCGCTGGGCTACTACAGTGCGCAGGAATTCGACTTCGCGCCGTTCGAGACCATGCGCGCGCAGACGATCGAGCTGGGCCGCGCCTGCATCCATGCCGATCACCGCAATTTCACCGTGCTGAACCTGCTGTGGAAAGGCATCGCCGGCTACGCGCAGGAACGGGGTGCACGCTATCTGCTGGGCTGCAGCTCACTGACCTCGCAGGACGAAGCTGTCGGCGCCGCTGCCTACAAGCGCCTGGCACCGAACCTGGCACCGCCAACATGGCGCACACGGCCGTTGCCGGCTTTCGAGTGCACGATGGATGCGGTTTCGCCACAGGCACCGCGCATCCCGCGGCTGCTGTCGGCCTATCTGGCGCTGGGGGCGGCGATCTGCGGCCCGCCAGCGATCGATCGCGAATTTCGCACCATCGATTTCCTGACCTGGCTGGACCTCGAATCACCCGCGCTGCAGGCACTGCGCCGACGCGGTCGCTTCCTCGCATGACCGGCGTCCGGCATCCTGTTGAGAACCTGCCGAAAGGCTGGCACATCGCCGCGTGCCGGCTGGCCCTGGCTGCCGGGCTGGCGGTGGGACTGGTCGGCTGCGCCTCACCAAACCTGCCCGCCAGCGCTGTTCAGGCGCATCTGCCGCTGCTGAGCGGCTGGTTCGACGGCGAGGTGGTGCAGTACATCACCACCGACGTGTCCGACGCCACGGTCGCGAGGGCGAAGGACGGCAACTACGCGCCCCGGCTGGCGGCCGCGCTGCCGAACAGCCTGAGTGCAACACCGCTGCGTCCAGGCGAACACTCGGCGACCGACAAGGTCTACGGCGTCACCAACCACACCCAGGGCAGCGTGTTCGCCTCGGCACCATCGCCGATGGGCCACGGCAACACCGACCGCGCCTACAGCCCGCTGTGGCAACTGATCGAAGTCACCTGGCGCCCGGGTCAGACCGCGCGCACGCTGAAGTCCGAAGAAGAGGTTCTGCAGGCGGCCGCCTCAGGCGCCGTGACCTTGACCGCGACACGGGTCGTGCTGAACTGCCCGATCATTGGCCGCGGCAGCCGAGGAAGCTTGCCGGGCGTCAGCTTCGATCCACCCGCACGCTGACCGCGCGGGTCGCAAGCCGCCTGCGCTGCGGCGCGCCACGCCGCCGATCCCCACGGCTTGAGCCTGCCAAGCGCAGAGGCTCCACACGCTCAGACCTGACGAATCTGGTGCAGCGCCGAAGGCGCCGGCCAGCCAGCCTCCTGGCAAACCTTGATGAGGGCGTCGTGGGTGTCGAAGTAGCTCTGCCAGTAGTGGTCGGTGTGGATATGCGGCCGCACCGCGATCTGCGGGCCTTCGGGCTTCCTGTCGAGCAGGTTGACCTCGGGCGGCACGTCTTTCGACACATTAGGCATCAGCGTCATCACGTTGTCGGGCGTGACGATGGTGGTGCCGGACAACCCCATCTCATGCACCGCGTCGGCGACGCCACCGATGCTGACGAAATCGCCAACCTTGAATGGCCGCAAGATCAGCATGAACGCACCGGCCGCGACGTTGCCAAGCAGCCCGCTGCAGGCCGCGCCGATCGCCACGCTGGCGGTCGCGGTGACGATCATCGAGGCCGCCTTGATCGTCGCGCTGATGCTCGCCGCTGGCGTTTGCCGGCGTCACCTCACTCGCGTTGTACAGCGTGTTTGCGTTCGTGCAAACGGTACGACACCGAGACTATTTCCTGCCGGTCGGCAACACCGACGAAGACAGCCACGCACCACCGCCGGCCCACTGGATCGCCTGGACCAGCCTGGGCCTGCCGATGCTGACGCTGGTCGTGGGCACGCTGACGCTGGGCAGCGGTCGCGCTGCGGCCGCCGGTGCGGCGGCGAACGGACACCGGAAGGCGGCGAAGCGTACGATGGCTGATGACCCAGTGCCCCAGGAGTCCCGCGTGAACACACTCCATCGCGCCGTTTGATCCCATGGAATTCAAGGACTATTACGCCGCGCTTGGCGTCGAGAAGACCGCCACCGCGGACGAAATCAAACGGGCCTATCGCAAGCTGGCGCGCAAGTACCACCCGGACCTGAACAAGGCCGCCAACGCCGAGGCCCGCTTCAAGGACGTTGCCGAAGCGTATGAGGCGCTGCACGACCCCGAGAAGCGCGCTGCCTATGACGCGCTGGGCGCAGACCATCACGAAGGCCGCTCATTCACCCCGCCGCCGGGCTGGGACAGCGGCTTCGAATACAGCGGCCGCGGCGACGCAGACGATGCGCGCGCGCACAGCGACTTCTTCGAGACGCTGTTCGGCCGCCAGGCCGCGGGCGAGCGCGGGCCACGCCGCAGCGGTAGCCAGGCCGGTGGCGACCACCACGCCAAGGTGCAGATCGAACTGCAGGACGCCTACCGTGGCGGACGCCACACCGTGACGCTGCGCACGCCGCAGGTCGACGCCGAAGGTCGGCTGACATTGGCGACGCGGCAGCTGGTGGTCAACATCACCAAGGGCGTGCGCAATGGACAGCACCTTCGCCTGGCCGGGCAAGGTGGCGCTGGCTTCGGCAAGGGGCCCGCAGGCGATCTGTACCTGGAAATCCAGATCGCTCCCCACCCGCACTTTCGCGTTGACGATCGCGATGTCTACATCGACCTGCCGGTGGCGCCCTGGGAAGCCGCGCTCGGTACCAGCGTCACGCTGCCGACGCCAGACAGCACAGTGCAACTGTCGGTGCCTGCGGGCTCGGCCAGCGGCCGGCGGCTGCGGCTGAAGGGCAAGGGCATACCGAGCCAGCCACCGGGGGATCTGTATGCGGTGCTGACGATCGCGCTGCCGCCCAGCCAGACGACAGCCGCTCGCGAGGCCTGGACGAAACTGGCCACGACCTTTGCCGATTTCAACCCACGACAGACGCTGGAGGGCTGACCATGAGCGAGCACACCCTGACGGTGACGCACGGCGTGATCGTCGAAGACAACCTCCAGTTCACGCTGATCGAGTTGAGCCAGGCCTGCCAGGCAGACAGCGCGCGATTGATCGAGCTGGTGGAAGAAGGCGCCCTGGCGCCTTCGGGCAGCGATGCGTCGAGCTGGCGCTTCGACGGCAGTGCGCTGCGACGCGCCAGCGCCGCGCTGCGTCTGGCGCATGACCTGCATCTGAATGCGGCCGGCGTGGCCCTGGTGCTTGACCTGCTCGATGAGGTCGATGCGCTCAAGTCGCGGCTGCGGCGGCTCGGCCACGAAGCCTCACTGGGCTGAGGCAGCAACCCGCCTGAGGCGCCCGCTGGCCCATCAGCACCGTCAGTACAGGCGGACAGCCGAGTCGATGACCCACGTCCGACGGATTTCGATCACGTCGTACTCGCGCGCCAAGCCTGGCGAAAACGCCGGGTAAGGCAACAGGCTTTCCACGATGCGTCGGATCGCATCATCGATTTCCGACACGCCACTGGACAGCACGAAGGTCACCGATTCCACCGAGCCGTCGCTGCGGATGGCCACCGTCACGAGGGGATTGGCGTGGGGGCGCTGCGCCGCGTCGCGAATGCGATCGACGGTCATGTTCAGCTCGACCTTGCGAGCCCAGGCTTCTGCGTAAAGGATCAGCTCGGCGTTCGGGTCGGTGCGCCCGAACAACCGGCCACGACGCGCGCCACTCGACGACGGGTTCAGCCGGGGCGCCAGGTCGGCTGCCGCCGAAGCCGCTTCGCGCCGGGCCGCTACTTCATCCAGCTGGCGCCCCATCGCGCGCCGCGAGGCTTCGCGTCGTGCCTCGTCCTGTGCCGCCTCGGCACGTGCCGCCTCCTGCCTGGCTGCAGCTTGGCGAGCAGCGGTCTCCTGGCGCTCGGCTTGCTGACGAGCAGCGTCCTGCCTGGCGATCTGCTGGCGTTCAGCCTCCACCCTCGCGCTCTCGACCCGCTGGGCCTCTTGACGAGCAGCTTCCTGTCGCGCCTCCTCCTGTCGTGCGACTTCCTGGCGTTCAGTCTCCAGCCGCTCCGCCTCGATCCGCTCGGCCTGGTGACGGACGGCTTCCTGTCGGGCAGCCTCCTGTCGCGCAAGTTGTTGGCGTTCAGCGTCTTGCCGCGCCATCTCGACCTGTTGCGTTTGCTGACGGGCAGCCTCTTGCCGAGTGACCTCCTGCCGGGCGAGCTGTTGCCGTTCAGCCTCCAGCCGCACGTTCTCGGCCTGCTGCGCTTGCTGACGAGCAGCTTCCTGTCGGGCCACCGCCTGCCGCGCGGCTTCCTGGCGTTCGGTCTCCAGCCGCTGCGCCTCGACCTGCTCGGCTTGCCGAAGGGCGGCTTCCTTGCGCTCAGTCTCTCGCTTCGCCGCTTCCAGCAGCGCTGCCTGCCGCTGTACCTCCTGCTCCAAACGATCAGCTGCGGCACGTTCGGCCGCTGACGCCGCATCGATGGCGGGCTCAGGCGCCGGCGGCACGGCCTCCGGGCTCGAAGCGCTGGGTGCTGCGGCCATCACAGGCGTTGGCGCCGAGGCCGCCGAAGGCGCCACGACCCACTCGATGGGCCGCACCACGGCCACCACCTCCGGCTCCGGGATCGGTGCCGGCGCCGCATCAACAGACACATCGGCAGGCCAAGCCGCTGTGGCAGGGGCTGCATCAGCCGCCGTGTTTGACTGTGATGTCAGCTCTGCTTCTGGCTTGATCTCCGTTGTCGGATGGGCCAGCGCCATGATCTCGGTCTCCGGCAAAATCGCTTCTGCCGTTTGGTCCGAGGTCGAAGCAGAGGACACAGAGACAGAGGGCGTCGGCGCGGCACCAACATGCGGCTGCTCGATCGATGCCGGTGGCGACGGCTCCTCGGCCGGCACCGCCGGTGCGACGGCCCGGTCCCGCACCGGCATCAGCACCACGCGCAGCTCCAGCGCCTCGGCCCGCCGCTCCTGCCACGGGAAGCCCAAGCCGGGAAGCCCCCATCCCTGCCCTCCGAAGATCAGGCTCAACAGCAGCGCATGGATCAGCAGCGAGAGCAGCAGCGCGAATGTCAGCGGCGTGCGTTCTCCGCTCATGCGCTGTCTCGGCCGATGTGACTGCAGGCCTGACAAGCCCTAGTAACCCATCGTGCGCGGCAGTTCGAGCTGCAGCGGCCCGCTGCGCTGCCAGGTCGCCGCCTCTTCGGTCAGCAGGTAATGGGTGCGTGGGTGGTTCTCCAGCCAGCCGGGCTGCCAGCTGAGCTCGGCCGCCGAGCCGCTGCGCCGCAGTGCGATGGCATGCTTGTCGACCGTGCCGCGGGCATGGCACTTGATGATGGCCAGCCGCAGGCACAGCGCCTGCCAGGCGAAATCGGCCAGCGTCAGGCTGGATTCGACCTTGCGCAGGCCGCCGCGCTGGGCCAGCACCAGCTCGGCCAGCCGCCGCTGCTGTGACTGAGAAAACCCGGGCGCATCCACATGGCCCAGCATGTAGGCGCTGTGCCGGTGGTGATCGTGGTGCGACACCATCATGCCGATCTCGTGCAGCGCACAGGCCCACTGCAGCTCGCGCTGCGAGTCGCGGCTGGCATCAGGCTGGACATGGTGGTAGAGCTGTGCAGCCACCTGCGCCACACGCTGGGCCTGCGGCTCATCGACGAGGAAACGGCGTTGCAGCTCGCGCACCGAGCTGTCGCGCATGTCTTCGCCGTCGTTCGGCTGCTGGCTGGCGTTGAGCCGCTCGTCGAGGTCGAAGATCACGCCCTGGCGCAGCGCACCGCGTGCGGGCAGCAGCGCGTCGATGCCGAAATGTGTGGCCAGCGTGTACAGGATGGACAGGCCGCCAGCAATGATCGCGCGGCGGTCTTCCTTCAGCCCGGCCAGCGCCAGGCGATCGACGCGGCCGGCAGCGATGCACTGCTCCATCAGCCAGCGCAAGCCGCCCGGCGTGATGCGGCCGTCGGTGACGCGGTTGGCCTGCAGCAGCTGCGACACCGCCCCCACCGTGCCCGACGAGCCCAGCGCCTCGACCCAATGCGCCGGCGCGAACGGCTGCAGCGCCTCTTCGAGTTCAGCACCAGCCGCCACCTGCGCGGCGCGGAAGGCGGCCTCGGTGTAGCGGCCATTGCCGAAGAATTTCATCGACAGGCTGACGCTGCCCACCTGGAACGATTCGGCACGCACCGGCTTGCGGCCGTGGCCGAGGATCATCTCGGTCGAGCGCCCGCCGATGTCGATCACCAGCCGCGGTTGCGTCGATGGCTGCAGCCGCGCCACGCCGGCGTAGATCAGCCGCGCTTCTTCGCGGCCGGAGATCACTTCGATCGGGTGACCGAGCACGGTTTCGGCGCGCGCCAGAAAGGCGTTGCGGTTGCGCGCTTCGCGCAGCGTCTGCGTGGCCACCGCGCGCACCTGCCACGAGGCCACGCCCTCCAACCGGTTCGCGAAACGCGCCAGGCAGGCCAGCCCGCGCAGCATGGCCTCTTCGGTCAGCAGGCCGTTGTCATCGAGCCCGGCGCGTTTCGCGAACCGGTTGGAGGGCGTGGCCTCGTGGCAGGTGCGCGCGGTGGCCACGCAGACGCTGCGCGAAGCGCGCAACC
>JANXTP010000051.1 GCA_025352345.1 Burkholderiales bacterium
GGGGGGCGCACGGGCTATGCAGTTGCCACCAGCTTCATGATCCAGCCAAGCAGCACCAACCCGACCACAAGCTTGCCCCAGCGCCAGGTCGTGAACCGGTAGCGCTCATTGCGTAGCAAGGCCCGTTGAAGTCGGCTCACGGCGAACAGTGCAGCGCTCGCGGTGATCACCAGGCCGACGATGCCCGTCGGCATCGGTGCCTGCGCAACGACGAGCGCCCACCCCGCTGGCCAGACGATCGCGTCAAGTGCAGCAAACCAGCGCCGGCCCGGCCAGTAGGGGGCGTCGGGCCGGGGCACGGGCGTGAAGAGGATCCACATGGCGGCCTCGGGTTGCGAAGAAAGGGGACGACAGTCCCCTCAACGCGGGTCAGCGTTCTGGCGCTGACCGATGTCTCAGCATCGCCGGCAGCCACCGCTTGCCGGCCAGCCGCGACGCCGCCTTGACCACCAGCACGCCTTTCTTCATCGCGCCGACGCCATCGTCGGCCAGGTCGGGCCCGGCCTCCTTGAGGGCCTGCACGATCTGCGCCTTGGGCACATGGTTCAGGTAGCCCTGTGCCGTGGGCTCCCACCAGTCGGCCATGTCCAGGCCCACAGCCTCGGCGAGCGCGTTTGAATCGCTGGCCGCACCGGTGCTCGGCAAAGCGTTGAGCGTCAACGCCGCACACAACGCCAACAGGTCGAGCAGCTCGGCCTGCGGCAGTGCGATCAACCAAGCGAACCAGCTACCCGACTGCTCGGGCAACCGCGCCTTCCAGGTGAGCTTGGCCGCTTCGACGGCTTGCCATGCCGCGCTCTCCCTCAAGTCGTCGGCCACCGCCAGCAGCGTGTGCGCCGGCGGCTGGGTTGTGATCTGCAAGGCAGAGCCCGCGCGCCGGCACTCGTCCCCGAAGGCGCGCTGCACCAAGACATGCGCAAGCGATGCCAATGCCACCGGCGTGTTCCGCGACAGCGTTACCTGCAGCGCCACGGTGCGGTGCGCGGCAAGCCGCTTGGCGAGGCTTTCGCTGCAATCGGGCGTGCGGCGCTCAGCCACGACGCCCCCGGGCTCAAATCCATCAGGCACGTGAACGGCGGCGGCACCCGTTGCCCGGCTGACCACCTTCTGCGCCGACACCAAGGCCTTGCGGTCCCCCTCGCGCACGAGGCCACGAATCACCTCCGCATCGCCCTCGCGGTTGACCGTGACGATCGCGCCCGCGTGTGCCATCGCCTCTGGCGCCCAAGTCTTCAAGTCGTCGTGGATCGCCTTGCGCCGTACCGCAATGTCCTGCTCTTCAAGGTCGATGACCTCCGCTTCATCGGCCGACCACTCGGGCGCGTCATCCAGGGCCTGGGCCAGCCGGCCGAGTTCATCGCTGCGAAGGGACAGTGCGCCGAGTTCTTCCTGCTCCTGCAGCGTTGGCTCGCGCAGCACGTGGTCGCAAGGCGCGAACTGCCGCAGCGCGTGGGAGTCGACCTCGATGCGTGCTTCGACCCAGGCCCAACCTTGCGTGCGCACCTGCGCGCCGAGCGCGTTCAGCTTCTCGCTCGCCAGCCGTTGCAGCAGCGCCGGGTCCGACAAGAAGCGGCTCTGCTCGTCGTCGAACAGATCGCGCCGCACGACACCACCGGCCGCCTCGTAGGCCTCGACGCCGACGAAGCGCACCAGGGCATTGCCCGCCGCCTCGATCTCGCCGGCCGTGAGCTTGCGCCGCAATGCCACGGGCGTGCGATCCCAGGGCTGGCCCTCGAACCAGGCCCGCTCCTGCGCTTCATGGTCGTCGCTCAGCGCCAGCGCCATCAGCTGATCGAGGTTGATGCCGTCCTGCCGATACAGCGCCAGCAGCTTCGGCGACAAGGTCGACAGCTTCAACCGCCGCTGCACCGTCAGCACCGACACGCCGAAGCGCGCCGCCACATCCTCGATGCCCTTGCCCTCGGTGATCAAAGCCTTGAAGGCGTCGAATTCGTCGGCCGGATGCAGCGCCTCCCGGCCGCTGTTCTCTGCGACGCTGACTTCCAGCGCCCGCTCGGGCGGCACCAGCTCGCACAGCACCTCGTGCGCCTTGGGCAATTGGCCGCGCTGCTGCAGCAGCACCAGCGCACGGCGCCGACGTTCCCCGGCTGCGACCGCGAACCGAATCTTGCGCGCCTTGCCGCGCCCGGCGGCGTGCTCGGTGACGATCAGCGGATGCAGCAAGCCCTGCGAGCCGATCAGCGCCGCCAGTTCCTCGACCTGCCCCGCCGAGTGCCGACGCACGTTGAACGGCGACGGCACCAGATCCGAGAGACTGATCGACAAGAGTTCTTTCGAGTGTTCCATGATGATCTCCAACAGTTGACGAAAACATGAGACGCAAGCCGAACGCGCAACTCACGGCGGCACGCCGGGCAGCGGAACGGGGCCACGTTGAACTCGCATGGCAACATTTCGTAAGTCGCCCGATACGCTGCGGGTGCCTTGCTGATCACAGTGATGTCGAATTGCCACGTCGTTTTCCTTCCAGGCCGAAAGCCCCCTGCCCTAAGTTCCGAGGGAGCCGTGAACTTGAGTTCGGTGGCTGTTGATCCCTCGGCGTTGGGTGCTGCGTTGAGCTGACTTCTGCCCCGCATTCGTCGGTCGCCGTGCGAAACCAAGAGCGCCGCGACAACGCGCGAGCGCAAGGGCACCGTGGAATAAATGGAAGGGGCCCGCGTGAGCGAAGCGCAGGCGGGAAGGCGGCCGCTTATGCCGCGAAAGGCCCTTGAGCCCGGGCGCGCGGCGCTACGGTTCGCACACGAGGCGGCCGGTGAATGCGGGCCTGCGCAACCGGCTCAACGAGGGATGCCCGCAGTCACCGTCATGCATCCCTGCGGGCGACGTGGGCACGCCGTCGAGTTGCGCAACGTCACGTTTGATTCGGTAACGCCGGTGGACAACGAGAGACAAGAAACATATCAATGGACTTATCCACAGACCTGTGTGAATTTCCTGTGCACAGGGCTGTCATGAGCCGCCGTTCGAAGCGGTCTCCAGGCCGTAGGCCCTGCTTGAGAACGGAAGCGCCATGGAAACCTGTCGCCTGCGGCATTCCGCAGCTCTCACGATCCAGTGCCCGCACTTCGCGCAACCGGCGGACAACGGCGTCAATGTCATCGCGCTCGGGTCACCGATGTGCGCCTGCAGTGCACACCGGGGAGGAACGCCATGAAGCCACCACCCGTGCGTCGGCGCCTGTTCGCACAACGGCCGCGACGATGGCATACACATGGGTTCGACCTGCGCAGCGAAGACGGCGTGCTGGCCATGCACGTCGAGCCTGCGGAGACGGGGCTCTTCCTTGAGATGACCTACACCCACCCATCGATGGCGGTGATCGTGATGGCGATGCTGTTCGATGACGCGGCCCGATTCGGCGCATGGTGCGACGCGGATGCCGTGCGGTTCAACTACCCCATGCTGTTCCATAACCTCAAGCGCGATGGAAGCGCACTCTTCCGGTGATGGCGATTGGGCGCATCCGCGCCGGCTGCACGACCTGACGTCGGCAGCCGGCTACGCCGACGCGGTGACCGCCATCGTGGGGCGGGTCACTGGCGCGGCGGATCCATCGCAGGCTGTGCTGCTCCTGCAGCAGGCCAGCCGTCAAATGGGGGCCGACGCGGCGGCCTTCGTGAGCTTCATCCCGGACGACGGCTCGCACGCGTCCTATCGGTTCTTGCTTGCCTGCGATCCGTCATGGTGCTTCGAATACCAGCGCCAGCTCTCATTGGCCGACGATCCCTGGCTCAACTACGCGTGCCACCACTCCGAACCAGCTTGTGCGAGCGTCATCGACGCCCGATGCACGACGCAGCAAGGTGCGCATTCACTCGCCGATCGATTCGGCTTTCGGTCGGCGGTGATCGTTCCGGCACCATCCGGCGTGGGTCTGGGTCGCACAGGGATGCTGTGCCTGGGGTCGAACACGCCGGGATTCTTCGAGGCCGACGGCTTCGTGACTTTGCGAACGCTGGCGCGTGGCCTCGCGATGGATCTGCATGAGTGGTGGATCGCGAAGCTTCGCCGCGAAGTCATTGAGGACGCAGAACTCACCGAGGGCGAATTGAAGCTCCTGCAGTGGGAATGGCAGGGCTTGAACAGCAAGCAAATCGGCCACCTGCTCGGCATGGGACCGGCTTGCGTCGATTCGCGATTTCAGCGGCTGAACTTGAAGCTGGGGGTGCCAAATCGCCGGGCGGCTGCGAAGCTGGCTGCCGAGTACGGTTTGATCTGAACAACGGCTGCGAACATGCGGCGCCAGCGGCTTGCAGGTATCGATACCCGATTCAACGCGCCTGGAGCTTGTGCATGCGCCGCGACGATACTTCAGGGATTGTTCAGTCAGAAATTGCTGATCTCCGCGGCCTTCGCCCCGCTCAGTCCTCTGCTTACCATCTCACCTGAGCGGTCTTCATCCAGTCAACTAGGCGCCTGCTGCGGATTCCCCCTTTCACCTGATCAGCCGGTCAGGCGATCTGGGCAGCCGCTTTCTGGCTCTCTGCCGTCATTCAACCGAGCGGGTGACGGCGGCGGC
>JANXTP010000127.1 GCA_025352345.1 Burkholderiales bacterium
CATCCACGCGATCGAGATGCTACCTGGCAAGGGCGCGCAGATCGCGCGCTCGGCTGGTACTTCGGCAACGCTGCTGGCGCGCGAGGGCGTCTACGCGCAGGTTCGCCTGCGCTCGGGCGAAGTCCGCAAGATCCACATCGACTGCCGCGCAACGATCGGCGAGGTTTCCAACGAAGAACATCAGTTGCGCCAGTACGGCAAGGCCGGTGCGATCCGCTGGAAGGGTATCCGGCCGACGGTTCGTGGCGTTGCCATGAACCCGGTGGATCACCCGCACGGTGGTGGTGAAGGTCGTACCGGTGAGGGCCAGGCGCCTGTGTCTCCGTGGAACACGCTGACCAAGGGCTACCGCACTCGCAACAACAAGCGCACGCAGACGTTCATCGTCTCGCGTCGCAAGAAGTAAAGGGGCCGCCAGATGACCCGTTCGCTGAAAAAAGGCCCGTTCGTCGACCATCACCTGATGGCCAAAGTCGACAAGGCGGTTGCCATCAAGGACAAGAAGCCCATCAAGACCTGGTCGCGTCGCTCGACGATCCTGCCGGACTTCATCGGGCTGACGATCGCCGTGCACAACGGCAAGCAGCACATCCCGGTGTACGTGACCGATCAGATGGTTGGCCACAAGTTGGGTGAATTTGCGCTGACTCGCACGTTCAAGGGACACCCGGCCGATAAGAAAGCCGCAAGGAAATAAGGAACCACGATGGAAACCCGTTCAATCGTTCGTGGCGTTCGACTGTCCGCCGACAAGGGGCGCTTGGTCGCCGACCTGGTCCGTGGCCGTCCCGTTGACCAAGCCCTCAACATCCTGACGTTCACGCCCAAGAAGGCGGCCGGCATCATTAAGAAGGCGCTGGAATCGGCCATCGCGAATGCCGAGCACAACGACGGCGCTGACATTGATGAACTCAGGGTCAAGACAATCTACGTCGAGCAGGGCTCGATCCTGAAGCGCTTCTCTGCGCGCGCGAAGGGTCGGGGCAACAGCATCTGCAAGCCGACCGCGCACATCTACATCACCGTCGGCAACTAAAGGCACGATCATGGGACAAAAGATTCACCCGATCGGCTTTCGCCTGCCGGTCACGCGCAACTGGGCCTCGCGCTGGTATGCGAACAACCAGAACTTCGCCACGATGCTGGCCGAAGACCTGAAGGTTCGTGAGTACCTGAAGGCCAGACTGAAGAACGCAGCGGTCTCGCGCGTGCTGATCGAGCGCCCGGCGAAGAATGCCCGCATCACGATTTACTCTGCACGTCCGGGTGTGGTGATCGGCAAGAAGGGCGAGGACATCGAAAGTCTGAAGGCCGAGCTGACCCGTCGTCTGGGTGTGCCGGTTGCGGTCAACATCGAGGAAGTGCGCAAGCCAGAAATCGATGCGCAGCTGATTGCCGACAGCATCACGCAGCAGCTCGAAAAGCGGATCATGTTCCGTCGTGCGATGAAGCGCGCGATGCAGAACGCGATGCGTCTGGGTGCCCAAGGCATCAAGCTGATGTCGTCAGGTCGCCTGAACGGCATCGAAATCGCCCGCTGCGAGTGGTACCGCGAAGGTCGCGTGCCACTGCACACTCTGAAGGCCGACATCGACTACGGTTTCTCCGAAGCCAAGACGACCTACGGGATCATTGGCGTCAAGTGCTGGGTGTATCGCGGTGACCGACTGGGTCACGGCGAAGCGCCAGGCGTTGTCAACAAGCCTGAAGGCGAAGACGATCGCCGTCCGCGTCGCAATGCCCGTCCGGGCGCGCCGCCGAGCCGCGGTCGCCCTGGTGCGCCGGGCGCTGATCGCTCACCGCGCGCGGCTGGCCCGTCTGACATTGCTGCCAAGCCGACTGAGGCGGCGGACGCCACGAAGGCGCCCACCGTCAAGCGCGTGCGCAAAGCCGTCCCGCCCACGCCGGGTGAGGCCAAAGGAGAATAAGCATGCTGCAACCTGCACGCAGAAAATATCGTAAGGAACAAAAGGGCCGCAACACTGGTGTTGCTACCCGCGGCGCCAAGGTGTCGTTCGGCGAATACGGCCTGAAGGCCACCGAGCGAGGTCGCCTGACGGCACGCCAGATCGAAGCCGCTCGTCGCGCAATTTCGCGCCACGTGAAGCGCGGTGGTCGCATCTGGATCCGCATCTTTCCGGACAAGCCCATTTCGCAGAAGCCGGCTGAAGTTCGCATGGGCAACGGCAAGGGCAACCCGGAGTACTACGTCGCTGAGATCCAGCCTGGCAAGGTGCTCTACGAAATCAACGGCGTTCCCGAAGCACTGGCCCGCGAAGCGTTCACGCTCGCAGCCGCCAAGCTGCCGCTGAGCTGCACTTTCGTCGCTCGCCAGGTCGGCGCTTGACGATCTACGGAGACCACCCAAGTGAAAGCATCTGAACTCCGCGTGAAAGACATTGCTGGCCTTCAAAAAGAAGTCAGCGATCTGTTGAAGGCCCATTTCGGCCTGCGCATGCAGAAGGCCACGCAGCAGTTGGCCAACCACACCCAGCTCGGCAACACGCGTCGCGACATCGCCCGCGCGAAGACCGTGATCGCACAAAAGCAACGTGAAGCGAAAGGAGCTGCGAAATGACCGAAGCTCAACCCGTCGCCGCCAAGAAGACCGTACGCACCCTGGTCGGCAAGGTCGTCAGCGACAAGCGCAGCAAGACGATCACCGTGCTGATCGAGCGCCGCACCAAGCACGAGCTGTACGGCAAGATCGTTGCGAAGACGAGCAAGTACCACGCGCACGACGAGAACAACGAGTTCAAGAACGGTGACGTGGTCGAGATCTCCGAAACACGTCCGATCTCGAAGACCAAGGCCTGGGTCGTGACCAAGCTGGTTCAGAAGGCGCGAGAAGTTTGACGTTGGTTGTCGTTTCCTGCTAGACTCATAGGCTTCGTTGGAAAAGCAGTCGGGGTTCCCCAGCTCATTTCCAGCGCCACCCAAAACTGCCTTTGCACAGTTCACCGTGCAGGGGTTACGGGCCCAAGACTGATGGATTGCAGATGCGCTTCGGCGATTTGCGGGCCATGCAAGTTGGGACACACGAAAAATGATTCAAATGCAATCGCGACTTGATGTCGCAGACAACACCGGTGCCAAGTCCGTCATGTGCATCAAGGTGCTGGGCGGGTCCCGCCGTCGCTACGCCGGTATCGGCGATGTGATCAAGGTCAGCATCAAGGAAGCTGCGCCGCGTGGCCGTGTGAAGAAGGGCGAGGTCTACAGCGCCGTGGTCGTGCGCACCGCCAAGGGCGTGCGTCGCCAGGACGGCTCGCTGGTCAAGTTCGACGGCAATGCTGCTGTCTTGCTGAACGCCAAGCTTGAGCCGATCGGTACGCGCATCTTCGGCCCGGTGACGCGCGAGTTGCGCACCGAGCGATTCATGAAGATCGTCTCGCTGGCGCCCGAAGTCCTCTGAGCTGCGACAGGAAACAAGCTTATGAACAAGATCCGCAAAGGCGATCAGGTCATCGTGTTGACCGGTCGCGATAAAGGCAAGCGCGGCGTCGTCGCTGCGCGTGTCGATGTAGACCGTGTCACGGTCGACGGTGTGAACATCGTCAAGAAGCACGTCAAGCCCAACCCGATGAAGGGCACGACGGGCGGCGTGGTCGAGAAGACGATGCCGATCCACCAGTCCAACATCGCGATTTTCAACGCGGCGTCTGGCAAAGCCGATCGCGTCGGCATCAAGCTGCTCGCTGATGGCAAGAAGGTCCGCGTCTTCAAGTCCAGCGGCGAAGAAATCAAGGCTTAAAGGTCAGACATGGCTCAACAACAACCCGCTCGCCTGCAAGCCATTTACCGGGACACGATCGCGCCTGGTCTGGTGGCTAAATTTGGCTACAAGTCCGTGATGGAGGTTCCGCGCCTCACCAAGATCACGCTCAACATGGGCGTGAGCGAGGCGGTTTCGGACAAGAAGGTCATGGAACACGCTGTCAGCGACCTGACCAAGATCGCCGGCCAGAAGCCGGTCGTCACCAAGTCGAAGAAGGCGATTGCCGGCTTCAAGATTCGCGACGGCGTGCCCATCGGCTGCATGGTCACCTTGCGCGGGGTTCAGATGTATGAATTCCTCGATCGCTTCGTCACCATCGCCTTGCCACGGGTGCGCGACTTCCGGGGCATCTCGGGCCGTTCGTTTGATGGTCGTGGCAACTACAACATCGGCGTGAAAGAGCAGATCATTTTTCCGGAAGTCGAGTACGACAAGGTGGATGCGCTGCGTGGGCTGAACATCAGCATCACCACCACCGCCAAGAGCGACGATGAATGCAAGGCATTGCTTGCCGCATTCAAGTTCCCTTTCAAGAACTGAGGCTGACCGTGGCAAAAGTTTCATTGATCCAGCGTGAACTCAAGCGCGAGCAACTCGCCGCCAAGTACGCCAAGAAGTACGCCGAATTCAAGGGCATCGCCAACGACGCCAAGAAGTCTGACGAAGAGCGCTATGCCGCCCGACTCGAATTGCAGAAGCTGCCGCGCAATGCGTATCCGACGCGTCAGCGCAATCGTTGTGCGCTGACCGGTCGTCCGCGTGGCACTTTCCGCAAATTTGGCCTGGGCCGTAACAAGATTCGTGAATTGGCCTTCAAGGGCGACATTCCCGGTGTCATCAAGGCGAGCTGGTAAGCGGCGCGTCGATCAGGAGATATTCGTATGAGCATGAGTGATCCTATCGCCGATATGCTGACCCGTATTCGCAACGCCCAGATGGTCGAGAAGCCATCGGTGACGATGCCGTCTTCCAAGCTGAAGATTGCGATCGCCCAGGTGTTGAAGGACGAAGGTTATGTGGACGGCTACGCTGTGGTCGGCGAAACCGACAAGCCACAACTGCAGATCGCATTGAAGTACTACGCCGGCAAGCCGGTGATCGAGCACATCGAGCGCGTCAGTCGTCCGGGTCTGCGGATCTACAAGGGCCGCCACGACATTCCGAACGTCAAGAACGGTCTGGGCGTTGCCATCGTGACCACGCCCAAGGGCGTGATGACCGATCGCAAGGCGCGTCAGGTCGGCATCGGCGGCGAAGTTCTTTGCTACGTTGCGTAAGAGAGGAATCAGCACATGTCCAGAGTTGGAAAGATGCCGATCTCCTTGCCGCAGGGCTTGGACTTTTCGGTCACCGCAGAGCAGATCAAGGTCAAGGGCCCGCTGGGCACCTTGGTTCGTCCGGCGAATCCGCTGGTGACGATCAGCAACACCGCCGGCAAGCTCGAATTCGTGCCTGCCAACGACAGTACCGCTGCAGATGCGATGTCCGGCACGATGCGCGCGCTGGTGGCTAACATGGTCGGCGGCGTCAGCAAGGGGTTCGAAAAGCGACTCTCGCTGGTCGGCGTGGGCTTCAAGGCCCAAGCCGTCGGCAGCAAGCTGAACCTGCAGATCGGGTTTTCGCATCCGGTGGGCAAAGACATGCCCGAAGGCATCAAGGTCGAGTGCCCGACACCGACCGAGATCGTGATCAAGGGCTCGGACCGTCAGGTTGTGGGCCAGATCGCCGCCGAAGTGCGCGCCATTCGTCCGCCTGAGCCCTACAAGGGCAAGGGCATCCGGTACGTGGGCGAAAAGATCACGATCAAAGAGACCAAGAAGAAGTAAGGAGCGGATGACATGTTGAACAAGAAAGACCAGCGCACCCGTCGATCGCGGCAAACCCGCGTTCGCATCGCCCGGCAGCACGTCGCTCGGTTGACTGTTTTCCGCACCAACCTGCACATCTACGCCAGCGTTATTTCCGACGACGGCACCAGCGTGCTGGCCAGCGCCTCGACCGTGGAAGCCGACGTGCGCAAGGAACTCGCCGGGGACTCGAAAACTACCGGCAAGGGTGCCAACATCGCCGCCGCCACGCTGATCGGCAAGCGCATCGCCGAAAAGGCGAAGGCCGCCGGTATTGAAAAGGTCGCGTTCGACCGCGCAGGCTTCGCTTATCACGGACGCGTCAAGGCCTTGGCCGAAGCCGCCCGTGAAGCCGGCCTCCAGTTCTAAGCAAGGAATTCGATAATGGCAAAGTTTCAACCCCGCGCGCAGACCGAAGGCAACGACGACGGCCTGAAGGAAAAGATGATCGCGGTCAATCGCGTCACCAAGGTGGTCAAGGGTGGTCGCACGCTGTCCTTCGCAGCACTGACGGTGGTCGGCGATGGCGACGGTCGCATCGGCATGGGCAAGGGCAAGGCCAAGGAAGTGCCTGTTGCCGTGCAGAAGGCGATGGAAGCGGCTCGCCGCAACATGGTCAAGGTGTCGCTGAAGAGCGGCTCCATCCACCACAAGGTGGTCGGCGAGCATGGCGCTTCGCATGTGCTGATGGCGCCTGCGCCGGCCGGTACCGGCATCATCGCTGGCGGCCCGATGCGCGCGGTGTTCGAGGTGATGGGCGTGACCGACATCGTCTGCAAGAGCCTCGGCTCATCGAACCCGTACAACCTGGTTCGCGCCACGCTTGATGCGCTGAAGCACACCAACACCCCGGCCGAAGTGGCTGCCAAGCGCGGCCTGACGGTCGAGCAGATCTTCAACTGAGCCCGGTCGGAGCATCGAAATGGCTGACAAACAAACCGTCAAGATCAAGCTGGTTCGCAGCATCGCCGGTACCCGTGAATCCCACCGCGCCACGGTGCGCGGATTGGGCCTGCGCAAGCTCAACAGCGAGTCCGAGCTGGAAGATACGCCGGCCGTGCGCGGCATGATCAACAAGATCTCGTACCTGCTCAAGGTGCTCTGAGATCGACCTGGAAGAGATGACCATGGAACTCAACACCATCAAGCCCGCAGAGGGTTCGAAGCGCCAGCGCCGCCGTGTCGGCCGCGGCATCGGTTCGGGTCTGGGCAAGACCGCCGGGCGTGGCCACAAGGGCCAGAAATCGCGCTCTGGCGGATACCACAAGGTCGGTTTCGAGGGCGGTCAAATGCCTTTGCAACGGCGCCTGCCCAAGCGCGGCTTCAAGTCGGCCTCGCTGAAGTACAACGCCGAGATCACGCTGAGTGACCTGGAAGTCCTCGGCGCTGCCGAAGTCGACCTGCTTGCGCTGAAGCAGGCTGGTTTGGTGGCGCAGATTGCCAAGGTCGTCAAGGTCATCAAGACCGGTGAATTGACCAAGGCTGTCGTGCTCAAGGGCGTCGGTGCGACCGCAGGCGCCAAGGCGGCGATCGAAGCCGCTGGCGGCTCGATGGCCTGAGTCAGAGCGTTCGCTGCATTTCTGAAACGCTGAGTCGCACCTCGTGGCAACCAACGCAAACCAATTGGCCAAAAGTGGCAAATTTGGAGACCTGCGTCGGCGCCTGACCTTCCTGCTGCTGGCGCTGGTGGTCTATCGCATGGGGGCGCACATTCCGGTCCCCGGCATCGACCCGAATCAGCTCGCGCAACTGTTCAAAGGCCAGCAGGGCGGCATCCTCAGCCTGTTCAACATGTTCTCGGGCGGCGCGCTGTCGCGGTTCACTGTGTTCGCACTGGGTATCATGCCGTATATCTCGGCGTCGATCATCATGCAGCTGATGACCTACGTCGTGCCGACGCTGGAAGCCTTGAAAAAGGAAGGTGAAGGCGGTCGCCGGAAGATCACGCAGTACACACGCTATGGCACGCTGGGACTGGCCATTTTCCAGTCGCTGGGCATCGCGATTGCGCTCGAAGGTTCGCAGGGGCTGGTGATTTCGCCCGGCTTTGGGTTCCGCATGACGACTGTCGTCAGTCTGGTGGCCGGCACGATGTTCCTGATGTGGCTGGGTGAGCAGATCACCGAGAGGGGTCTGGGCAACGGCATTTCGATACTGATCTTCGCCGGCATTGCCGCCGGTTTGCCGAATGCTATTGGCGGGCTGATCGAGCTGGTCAACACCGGATCGATGAGCCCGGTGGCCTGCTTGTTCATCCTGGTCGTGGTCGCTGCCGTGACTTTCGTTGTGGTTTTCGTCGAACGAGGCCAGCGCAAGATACTGGTCAATTACGCGAAGCGCCAAGTCGGCAACAAGGTCTACGGTGGTCAGTCGTCACACCTGCCGCTGAAGCTGAACATGTCCGGTGTGATCCCGCCGATCTTTGCATCGTCGATCATTCTGTTGCCGGCCACCGTCGTGGGATGGTTCGCCACCGGTGACGGCTTGCGCTGGTTGAAAGACCTGGCTGGCCTGTTGTCGCCAGGCCAGCCGATCTATGTGCTGCTGTACGCCACCGCGATCATCTTCTTCTGCTTCTTCTACACGGCGCTGGTGTTCAACAGCCGTGAGACGGCGGATAACCTAAAGAAGAGCGGCGCCTTCATTCCGGGCATCCGCCCAGGGGATCAAACGGCCAAGCACATCGACCGCATTTTGTCGCGTTTGACTTTGGCCGGAGCCATCTACATCACGGCAGTGTGTTTGCTGCCTGAATTTCTGGTGTTGAAGTACAACGTTCCGTTTTACTTTGGCGGTACTTCGCTGCTGATCATCGTGGTGGTGACGATGGACTTCTGGGCGCAGGTGCAAAGTTATGTACAGAGCCAGCAGTACGAATCGTTGCTGAAGAAAGCGAATTTCAAACCGAGCTGATCGGCACGGCCTGCGGGCCCTGGCGATGAGCGGAGTCACTTATCGGACCGCATGGCGAAAGACGACGTTATTCAGATGCAGGGGGAGATTCTTGAGAATCTTCCCAATGCGACTTTCCGGGTCAAGCTGGAGAACGGGCACATCGTGCTGGGACACATTTCGGGAAAGATGCGCATGCATTACATCCGGATATTGCCCGGTGACAAGGTGACCGTTGAACTCACGCCTTACGACCTGAGTCGCGCGCGAATTGTGTTCAGGGCCAAGTAGGCCCTGCGGTCAGAAAGATTTATTCAGTCAGTGCTGAGACAGCCCGATCGGGCTCAGGAGAACCTATGAAAGTTGCAGCGTCAGTCAAAAAAATGTGCCGGAACTGCAAAGTCATCCGTCGCAAAGGTGTGGTTCGCGTGATCTGTACCGATCCGCGGCACAAACAGCGTCAAGGCTGATTCAGCGCTTCGACCACAAGACATTAGAGGAAGCCCATGGCACGCATCGCTGGTATCAACATTCCGCCGCACAAGCACGCAGAGATCGGTCTGACATCCATTTACGGCGTCGGGCGCACCACGGCGCAGAAGATTTGCGTCAACAGCGGCGTGCCGTTCGACCGCAAGATCAAGGACCTGACCGACACTGACCTCGAGCGCATCCGCGACGAGATCGGCCGTCTGACAATCGAAGGCGATCTGCGCCGCGAGATGTCGATCAACATCAAGCGCCTGATGGACCTCGGTTGCTACCGTGGCTTCCGCCATCGCCGCGGCCTGCCGGTGCGCGGTCAGCGCACCAAGACAAACGCGCGCACCCGCAAGGGCCCGCGCAAGTCTGGCGCCCTGGTCAAGAAGTGATTGCAGACGCCTGACAGCACCCGTTTAAGAAAGAATCGACATGGCAAAAGCACCCAATACCGCCGCACAGCGTGTGCGCAAGAAAGTCCGCAAGAACGTGGCCGATGGCATCGCGCACGTGCACGCTTCTTTCAACAACACCATCATCACCATCACCGATCGCCAGGGTGGCGCTCTGTCATGGGCTTCGAGTGGTGGCCAGGGCTTCAAGGGCTCGCGCAAGAGCACGCCGTTCGCCGCACAGGTCGCCGCCGAAGTGGCCGGGCGCGCTGCGCAGGAACAAGGCATCAAGAACCTCGACGTGCGTATCAAGGGCCCAGGCCCGGGTCGCGAATCGTCGGTGCGTGCGCTGGCTTCGCTCGGCATCCGCATCAACCTGATTTCCGATGTGACGCCGGTGCCGCACAACGGCTGCCGTCCGCAAAAGCGCCGTCGCATCTGAGTCGAATCGAACCTTGTCGGCGCTGCTTTCGGGCAACGCCGACATTTTTGTTGGGATCGGGTGAAGTTCTGTTTCACCTGTCTCCCAGTTAAGCCCACCGTCTGAGCGCCCAATAACAACACTCGCCAGACTCGCGCAAGCGGCTGTGATGACACACAGCGACCTGCGTCAGATCGTCATCTAAGGAATCAACGTGGCACGTTACCTCGGTCCCAAAGCGAAACTGTCCCGCCGCGAAGGCACGGACCTGTTTCTCAAGAGCGCCCGCCGCCCGATCGGCGACAAGGCTAAGTTCGACAGCAAGCCTGGCCAGCACGGCCGCACCTCCGGCTCGCGCACCTCGGACTTCGGTCTGCAACTGCGTGAAAAGCAGAAGGTCAAGCGCATGTATGGCGTGCTGGAGCGTCAGTTCCGCCGCTACTTCGCCGAAGCCGAGCGCCGCAAGGGCAACACCGGCGCTAACCTGCTGACGCTGCTGGAATCGCGCCTGGACAATGTCGTCTACCGCATGGGCTTCGGCTCAACCCGCGCCGAAGCACGGCAGCTGGTGTCGCACAAGTCGATCACTGTCAATGGCGGCGTGGTCAACATCGCGTCTTACAGCGTCAAGGTCGGGGATGCAGTCAGCGTCCGCGAAAAAGCCAAGAAGCAGTTGCGCATCGCCGACTCGCTGAAGCTGGCCGAAACGATCGGTTTGCCGGCCTGGATCCAGGTCGATGCCTCCAAGATGGAAGGCGTGTTCAAGAAGACACCGGAGCGCGACGAGTTGAGCGCCGACATCAAGGAAGCGTTGATCGTCGAACTGTATTCACGCTGATCCGGTGGCGGCGCAGGCCGCAGATCGTTGTTGATCTGCAGCCGTCGCCACCCCAGGTATTTCCCGAGATCGGTGTTGACAGGTGTTGCCAGCACCGACGGGTCCATCAGCCTTATCGGCGTAATGAGCCGAGGGTATTGAAAGAAAGACCGAATGCAAACGAACTTGCTCAAGCCCAAAGCCATCCACGTAGAACCCCTCGCGCTCAACCGTGCCAAGGTCACGCTTGAGCCCTTCGAGCGTGGTTACGGGCACACCCTGGGCAACGCCCTGCGCCGTGTGTTGCTGTCGTCGATGGTCGGTTATGCGCCGACCGAAGTGACCATTGCCGGCGTGTTGCACGAGTACTCGACGATCGACGGCGTTCAGGAAGATGTCGTTCACATCATGCTGAACCTGAAGGGCGTTGTGTTCCGCCTGCACAACCGCGACGAAGTCACGCTGGTGCTGCGCAAGGACGGCGAAGGCCCGGTCACGGCCGGCGACATTCAGACGCCCCACGACGTCGAGATCATCAACCCGAACCACGTGATCGCGAACCTGTCGCAAGGCGGCAAGCTCGACATGCAGATCAAGGTCGAGAAGGGCCGTGGCTATGTGCCGGGCAACCTGCGTCGCTTCGGTGATGAGCCGACCAAGTCGATCGGCCGCATCGTGCTCGATGCCTCGTTCTCCCCCGTGGCTCGCGTGAGCTACACCGTCGAGAGTGCCCGTGTCGAGCAGCGCACCGACCTCGACAAGCTGGTGATGGAGATCAATACCAACGGCGCCATCTCGCCGGAAGAAGCGATCCGCGCCTCGGCGAAGATTCTGGTCGAGCAGCTGGCGGTGTTCGCGCAGCTGGAAAACAGCGAAATCGCTGCCTTCAACGAGCCGCAGAGCCGCAATACGCAGTTCGATCCGATCCTGCTGCGGCCGGTTGACGAGCTTGAGTTGACGGTGCGTTCGGCGAACTGCCTGAAGGCCGAGAACATCTACTACATCGGCGACCTGATCCAGCGCACAGAAACCGAGCTGCTGAAGACGCCGAACCTGGGTCGCAAGTCGCTCAACGAAATCAAGGAAGTGCTGGCGTCGCGTGGTTTGACGCTGGGTGGGCGGCTCGAGAACTGGCCACCGCAAGGGTTGGACAAGCGGTAACGCTGCGTCAAACCGTCGAGGCAGCCTGCAGGCCGCCATCGCAGATGACAAACGCGCTGCGCTTTCGGGCGCACGCGTTTGATCACCACCCCCAGTACCTGACACGGCTGGGGTTCATAAGTCAGTCAAAAAAGGACATACACCATGCGTCACCGTCACGGACTCCGCAAACTCAACCGCACGTCGTCACACCGCCTGGCGATGCTGCGCAACATGTGCAATTCGCTGCTGCAGCACGAGGCCATCAAGACCACGGTGCCGAAAGCCAAGGAGCTGCGCCGCGTCGTCGAGCCGCTGATCACGCTCGCCAAGGAACCGACGCTGGCCAACCGCCGCCTGGCGTTTGACCGCACCCGCGACCGCGACATCGTCACCAAGCTGTTCAACGTGCTGGGCCCGCGCTACAAGGCGCGCCCGGGCGGCTACACCCGCATCCTGAAGATGGGCTTCCGCATTGGCGACAACGCGCCGATGGCCTTCGTCGAGTTGGTCGATCGCCCTGATGCGGCGGCCACAGAAGGCGCCGAGTCGGCCGAATAACAGACACATAGACTCGCCGAATCTCACCGCAAAGCGGGCGAGTCGGTTATAGTCACAGGCTCAGTCGCGGGGTGGAGCAGTCTGGTAGCTCGTTGGGCTCATAACCCAAAGGTCGTAGGTTCAAATCCTGCCCCCGCAACCACAGGTCTACGCGGCCCAACGCCGCAGCAAAACGCCAACCCACCGGTTGGCGTTTTGTTTTTGAGCCTGCTGTAGGAGCCAGCATGCTTGCACGTCGCTGCGACTCAGTGATTGCTTGTCTCTTTGGCGAGCAACAGATCTGCGTGGCCGATAAACGCGCCGCGCTGCCGCCGATTGGCGCGGCATCGGGAGTCGCGCTCGTCAGGGCGCCAGCGCTGACAAGGCCAGTGGCACGCAGTCCCTGGCATCGACACAGATGGCCTGGGCGCCGAAAGCCTCGGCACGGTGCGGGCCTGTCGAAAACGCCGGGCCGCCGAGCAGTACTGGCGTCGTGGGGTTGCGTGAGGCGGCCTTAAGGCTGCCGATCAGGTCGCTGAGCACATCAAGTTGCGAGTCCAGCGCCACCGACAGGCCGACCAGATCGAACCACTCGTTCTGGACGGCATGACACAGCTCGGTGCGACTGGGAGACACCTCCAGCACCACTTGCCACCCCGCCTTGCGGAAAAATTCCGACACGATCGACAACCCCAACACGTGCTGGGACCCTGGCGCGGAGGCCAGCATCACACGCTTGACGCCACCGGCATGTTGCGGCCCGTCGTGGTATTCGTATCCCATGCCGTGGATCACCTCGTGCATCAGCACGAGACCGATCGTCACCTCGGCAAATCCGAGCAAGTCGTCTTCCCATTGCTGACCCAGATGCCGTGCAGCAGGGGTGATCAGCTCGATAAAGACCCCCTCTTGGTTCAGTCCCTCTGCTTGCAGGCGCTCGATGAGTTGCGCCGCTTTCTGGCGCTCTGCACGCGCGCACAAACTGGCAAACGCGACAACCTCGTCGTCGGGCACTCGGGATGCCGAGTCGTTGGCAGCATTTTCCTCACCGGTGCGGTGGGCCTGCACGAGACGCGGAATGATGTGGGACTCAAGCACGGTGCGCATCGAGCGACGGCACTCATCGTCGGTGGCCGTGGAACGGTCGCTGCGCTGTGAAGGCGTGGAGGCACGCCGCTCGAACATAGAGGAGAGGGTCCAATCGCTGATGGCTCGGCCCAACTTGAGCATTCTGCTGACCGGAGACGCTGAGAAAGCCAGGTGCATCACCACTCCAAGTTCGAGTCCATTCCACCGACCCCCGGCGACGGTTCACACCGTAAAGCGAAGGTACCTCGCCTGCAGCCGGCGTGAATATTAGAGTGAACCCCTGTTGCCGTCAGGGCTGACTCGCAGCTGCATCAGTTGCCGGCCGCGTGCGTGCAGCGCTTGTGTGGACCAGGCCGAGGGATCCAGTGGCGGCTGTGCGGCGCCTGTCGCAGCGAAGGTGGCCCATCGATCCATGGGCACCGAGAGTGTCGTGGCCGATGTCTGCAGGCTGGACGAGGGCACATCCTGGCCTTGCCGATCACCGATGCGTTCGGTCTCCAGCCGGAGTTCGACCCGCACCGCATGGTGGCCTCCCGGCCAGCTGGGTTGCACGGACACGGACTGGCCGGCGTGCAGCCAGGTCAGGGCGTTGACCATGCCCGCCCCTGTCGCACTGGCTGCCCTGCCTCGGACCTCCGCCGCTTGCAGCCATTGAAAGGGCACGGCTTGTGACCAGGACATCGACGCCTGCTCGCCATTGCGCACACGGATTTCCTGCGTCCATGCTGACGCTGGTGCCGTGGCGGCGCTGCTGATGCTGAGCCCCTGCTGTGCCACGGGGCTGGGTGCGTTGATCAGCGCCATCTCTGCAGCCAGTTCAGTCTCGCTGATCCGCCGAACCTGCACGATCAGATCGACGGCAGGCAGTGCGGGCGGTATGGCCAGCGTGTCCGTGCCTTTCAAGCCGATGGACAACAACCCGATCACGATGCCCAGCAAGCTGATTCGCCGGCGAGTGAGGCTGTTCAAGCGAGCGCCAAAAATTCGGCCCATGGTGAGCGTTCCTGGTGAGCGGGCCGTGCCGCAGTGGCCGGCAGGGCGAGGGTGGATAACGGGCCTTAGAACCTATCCGTAAATAATGTTGATCGTCAGCGACACCTTGCGGAACGCGATG
>JANXTP010000234.1 GCA_025352345.1 Burkholderiales bacterium
CCGACGTGGAACGCCTGATCCGGGTGCTGCACCGGCTGGTGGTGGGTGGCCACAGCGTGGTGGTGATCGAGCACGACCTGGACGTGATCGCCGAGGCCGACTGGGTCATCGACCTCGGGCCCGAAGGCGGCACGAACGGCGGTCAGGTCGTGGCGGCCGCCACACCGGAGAAATTAGTCCGCGTTGTTGCCAGTCACACAGGTGCGGCATTGAGGTCTGTATTGGCTCGCGTGGCTGGCAAGGGCGTGGGGTAACCGGCGCCGTTCAGGCCGCAACCACCTCTTTCGGAGCCGACGACCGGATCAGGTGATCGAACGCGCCAAGCGCCGCCTTCGCACCGTCGCCAGTGGCAATGATGATCTGCTTGAACGGCACGGTGGTCACGTCGCCCGCTGCGAACACGCCGGGCAGCGAGGTCTGACCGCGTGCATCGACGACGATCTCGCCATGGCGCGACAGCTCCAGCGTGCCCTTCAGCCACTCGGAGTTCGGCACCAGGCCGATCTGCACGAACACGCCTTCGAGTTCGACGTGCTTGGCCTCGCCGTTGCTTCGGTCGGTGAAGCTCAGGCCGTTGACCTTGCCTTCGGCGCCGGTGATCTCGGTCGTCTGCGCCTGCGTGTTGACGGTGACGTTGCTCAAGCTGTTCAGCTTGCTGACCAACACCGCATCGGCGCGCAACTGCTCACCGAATTCCAGCAGCGTCACGTGGCCGACCAGGCCGGCCAGATCGATCGCCGCTTCGACGCCGGAGTTGCCGCCACCGATCACCGCCACGCGCTTGCCCTTGAACAGCGGGCCATCGCAGTGCGGGCAGTAGGCCACGCCCTTGTTGCGGTATTCCTGTTCGCCCGGCACATTGACTTCGCGCCAGCGCGCGCCGGTCGACAGGATCACGGTGCGGCTCTTCAGCGTGGCGCCGTTGGCCAGTTGCACGCCGATCAGGCCGCCAGACTCCGCCGCCGGGATCAGCTTCTCGGCGCGCTGCAGGTTCAGGATCTCGACGTCGTATTGCTTGGCGTGCTGCTCCAGCGCCGCGGCGAACTTCGGGCCGTCGGTCTCGAGCACCGAGATGAAGTTCTCGATGCTCATGGTGTCCATCGTCTGCCCGCCCATCCGCTCGGCGAGCATGCCGGTGCGGATGCCCTTGCGCGCGGCGTAGACGGCCGCTGCAGCGCCCGCCGGGCCACCGCCGACGATCAGCACGTCGTACGCGTCTTTGGCGTTGAGCTTCACGGCATCGCGGGCCGCAGCGCCGGTGTCGAGCTTGGCGACGATCTCATCCACCTCCATGCGGCCCTGCCCGAAGTGTTCTTCGTTCAGGAACACCATCGGTACCGCCAGGATCTGGCGTGCTTCCACTTCCTGCTGGTACAGCCCGCCGTCGATCGTGACGTGCTGGATGCGCGGGTTCAGCACCGCCATCAGGTTCAGCGCCTGGACCACGTCCGGACAGTTGTGGCAGCTGAGGGACACAAAGGTCTCGAAGCGCAGTTCATTTTCAGAACCGGCACCATCGAGGTTCTTGATCTGCTCGATCAGCTCGGCTTCGATCTTGGGCGGGTGGCCGCCGACCTGCAGCAGCGCCAGCACCAGCGAGGTGAATTCATGCCCGAGCGGGATTGCTGCGAATCGAATGCGCGGCGCCTCGCCGATGCGGGCCAATGTGAACGACGGCTTGCGGGCATCGGCGCCGTCGGTTCTCAGCGTGATCTTGTCGCACAGGCTGATGACGTCTTCGAGCAGGCCGTGCATCTCTTGGGCGGCAGCGCTGTCGTCGAGCGAGGCGACGATCTCGAACGGTATCTTCACGCGTTCGAGGTAGGCCTGCAATTGAGCCTTGAGGTTGTCGTCGAGCATGGTGGATTCCTGGTGCTGTGAGGAATGCAAACGCCCGTGTCGGACGCTGATTCAGGCCCGCCGCGCGCTTTGTGGGCTCGCGGCGGTTGAAAGCCACCCGGTGAGGTTCACCGGGCGTTCAATGGCGATCGGGATGTCCGATCAGATCTTGCCGACGAGGTCGAGCGACGGGGTGATCGTCTTCGCGCCGTCGTTCCACTTGGCCGGGCAGACCTGGCCAGGGTGAGCGTCGGTGTACTGCGCGGCCTTGAGCTTGCGCAGCGTTTCCTTGACGTCACGCGCGATCTCGTTCGAATGGATTTCGGCGGTCTTGATCAACCCGTCCGGGTTGATCACGAACGTGCCGCGATAGGCCAGGCCGTCCGCGTCGATGTGCACGTCGAAGGCGCGGGTCAGCTTGTGGGTCGGGTCGCCGACCAGCGGGAACTTGGCCTTGCCGACGGCTGGCGAGGTCTCGTGCCACACCTTGTGCGAGAAGTGCGTGTCGGTGGTGACGATGTAGACCTCGGTGCCCAGCTTCTGGAATTCGGCGTAGTTGTCAGCCGCATCTTCCACTTCGGTCGGGCAGTTGAAGGTGAACGCCGCCGGCATGAAGATGATCACAGACCACTTGCCCTTCAGGCTTTGCTCGGTGACTTCAATGAACTTGCCGTTTTGAAAGGCCTGAGCCGAGAACGGCTGAATTTGGGTGTTGATCAATGACATAAAAAGTCTCCAGTAAGGTTGGGCCATGAAACGGCTCGAAGGATCATAGGTGTGCCACCTGATGCTGTTTATGAATTGAAAGAATGGTTTGCATTGAGCGAGGCTATGAGACAGCGTGCTTTCGGCACACCATCGTCATGCTCGCTGACGGTTCGTGCGGCCGAATCTCCTGCCCTACAGCTTGTTGAAAAGCGCGGCGACGGCCAGGCCAAAGTTTCCGAGCATCGTCTGCCGGTGGATGCCCGAGCGCCACAACCCGATCATGCGAGCGGGCAAGCGCTGCTGACGCGCCTGCACGAACTCATTCAACACCGCCAGGTTGTGCGCCGGCATCCGATGACTGACCCGCGCCAGCCGCTCGAGGTTGGCGTCCACCCAGCCGCGGAACTCGCCCGCCATCAACAGCCGGGCGCGCTGCCAGCGCCCGCGCAAGCTCAGGTTCGATCCGCTCAGGTTCTGCCCATGCTGCCGGTAACGCACGCTGGGCCACGGGTCGTAGTGCACCTGACCATCGCAGCCGGAGACGAGCAGGCAGAGCAACCAGTCTGGAGCTACCGCATCGCCCTCGGCGCAGGCACGGACGAACAGCGCGCGCGCGGCGCGATTGAAGACCATGGTGTTGCATCCTGCAATGCACTGAACCAGCGCGTTGGCGAAAACAGGAGTCCGGGTGAACAGCGGTGACATGCCGATCGGTTGGTTGTCAGCGTCGGTCAGTAGCGTGCGCGTTCCATACAGCGCCGGGACACCGGATGACGCCGATGCCAGCATGGCAAGCGCCCTCGCCAGCTTGTCGGGCTCCCAGACGTCATCCTGATCGGCCCAGGCATAGAAGTCAGCTTCGATCTCGGCTCGGCATGTCAGCGACTGGAAGTTAGCAGCAAAACCGGCCGAAGGGCCACGCACGACAGTCAATCGATCGGGACCCCATTGCGATCGGTAACGTTCCAGGATCGCCAAGGTGTCATCTGTTGATCCGTCGTCGGAGACCCACAACCGCCACCAAGGATGCGTTTGCGCTGCAATTGACTCAAGCTGAGCCACCACGTGGCGCCCACCCTGAAAAGTACACATCAGGATGCCGACTTCAGGCAAATGGGGTACGTGCGTCACAGTCGATTCAAAAGCGCTGCCGAAGCCAAGCCGATATTGCTTGGCCAAGTCTGTCGGTAAACACCGGAGCGCCACAGCGCTAACATCCGCGCTGGAAAGCGGCATTGACGAGCGAGGATGGTCTTGTCCACGGTGACGAGATTCTCAGGTGGCATCTGGGGGCGGTCCGAGCAAATCGAGGCTCAAATCGATCCAAGATTTGAACTGCCCCACCAGCAGCGCGCGAAGGCGTGGGAGACGACACGTGAGGTGAAAAACGCTGCGAGCGCAGGTTATCACCGTGTTGCCGATACCGAGCCGAAGGCACGGGGTCGTAGTGCATCTGTCCGCCACACGCCGTCACCAGCAGATAGGCCCACCAGACATGCGCCACCGTCCGGGATCTGCACCCGCTGTGACGAGCAACGCTCTGGCTGCATGATTGAACATCGTTGTGTTTCCACCTGAGATGTTCTGCACCAGCGCAATTGCGAAGGAAGGCGACCTGGTGAAAAGAGGTGACAGGCGATTGGTCCGCCACTCTCTTTTGTCAGCAACGTGCAAGATCCTTACAGCAAAGGCTAATGTCCGTTGGACGGGCCAGCCAGGTCAACGCTCTTTCGAGCTTCTGCGGTTCCCAGATGTTGCCCTGCTCCGTCTACGTCACAACGATTCGATGGACGATTGAAGACATAGTGTTGATGGCTGACACCGTTATATTCCCGAGTCAGACTAAACCATTTACCCATTAAAGCTATTGCAAGATTGCAGGCTCTCATAGCCCTAGGAGTGAGGATGCGAGAGACAGCCAAGGCCGTTGTGTCCGTGCCGATTGCTGCGGCAATCGACTCCGTCATCGAGCTGGAGGGCACTTCTTCGCCTCGGGTTGCAGTGTTGCTCTGCACCAAGCAGGGCGAGGCCTTTCTGCAAGAGCAGTTGGACTCGATAAGGCGCCAGACGTACACCTCCTGGGCCGTGTACGCCTCCGACGACGGCTCCCAGGACGCCACACCAGCCATCCTGCAGGACTTCAAGCGCCGAGTTGGCGAGCGAAAACTTACCAGCCTGCGCGGCCCCCACATGGGGTTTGTCGCCAACTTTTTGTCGCTGGTGTGCAACCCCGAGATCAACGCGGACTTCTATGCCTATGCCGACCAAGACGACATTTGGGAGGAGGACAAGCTCGCGAGAGCTGTGCGTTTTCTTCAAACCGTGCCCGGCTCGGTTCCCGCGCTCTATTGCTCTCGAACCTGCAATGTGGATGAAACCAACACCTGCATCGGGTATTCGCCCCTCTTCACCAAGCCTCCCGGGTTTGCTAACGCGCTGGTGCAGAACATAGGCGGCGGCAACACCATGGTCTTCAACCAGGCTGCGTGCCAATTGCTGCGCCTGGCCGGGCCGGATGTGCAAGTGGCCACGCACGACTGGTGGACTTACCTGCTGGTCACCGGCTGCGGAGGCCACGTCTTTTATGACCCCGCGCCCACCGTGCGCTACCGCCAGCATGGACTGAATCTGGTGGGCGCCGACAAGGGCTGGCCGGCGCGCCTGTACCGTGCCCGCGTGCTGTTTCAGGGGCGCTTCGTCAAGTGGACGGACCAGCATCTTGCCGCGCTGCAGCGCGTTGAGCACAGGCTCACACCCCAGAACAAATCCTTGCTTGCCGAATTCGCCCAGGCACGCCAGAGCACGGTCTTAAGGCGCATCACCAGCCTGAAACGCACTGGCGTTTACCGCCAGACGCTGTTCGACAACCTTGGCCTTGTGGCCGCCGCTGTTTTCCGGAAAATCTGAAGCATGTCGAGACACTCTGTAGCCATCAACCCCCATGCCTCGCAACCCGTCTCCCCGAACGCCCTGGCAAGCAGCCTGTGGCGCAATCGCCAGCTGATTGCGCAGATGACCCGGCGCGAAGTGGCCGGGCGCTACAAAGGGTCGGCGCTGGGGCTGGCGTGGTCGTTTTTTAACCCGGTGTTCATGCTGACGGTGTACACCTTCGTCTTCTCCGAAATCTTCAAAGCGCGCTGGGGCAGCGCGGGCGGGAACGACAGCAAAACCCAGTTTGCCGTGGTGCTTTTTGTGGGCATGATCGTGCTCAATCTGTTCAGCGAAGTGGTCAACCGCGCACCCGGCCTCGTGCTGGGCAACGCGAATTACGTCAAAAAAGTGGTCTTTCCGCTGGAGATATTGCCGGTGGTTGCCCTGGGCGCCGCCCTCTTCCACACCTTGGTCAGCCTGGCTGTTCTTGGCATTGCGTTCTTCGCTTTCAACGGCTACCTGCACTGGACCGCCATCTTCACCCCGCTGGTGTTGTTGCCGCTGGTCATCCTGACCACCGGGCTGGCGTGGATGCTGGCCTCGCTAGGCGTTTTTTTGCGCGACGTGGGCCAAACCATCGGCATCCTGACCACCGTGCTGATGTTCCTCTCACCGGTGTTTTACCCGGTGACCGCAGTGCCCGAGCGCTTTCGCGCTTTCATCATGGCCAACCCGCTGACCTTCATCATCGAACAGGCGCGCGACGTGCTGGTCTGGGGCCACTTGCCCAACTGGCAGGGCCTGACCCTCTACACCGCGGCGGCATGCGCCGTCGCCTGGGCTGGCTACGCATGGTTCCAGAAAACCCGCAAGGGCTTCGCCGATGTCCTCTGACGACGTAGCCATCCGCGTCAGCAATCTCAGTAAACGCTATGAGATTTACGCCAACCCTGGCGACCGGCTCAAGCAGTTTGTTTTGCCCCGGTTACAACGCTCGGTGGGCTTGCCACCGAAGCAGTACTTCCGGGAGTTCTGGGCGCTCAAAGATGTGTCGTTCGAGGTCAACAAAGGCGAAACGGTTGGCATCATCGGGCGCAACGGGTCGGGCAAGTCCACGCTGTTGCAGATGACTTGCGGGACGCTCAGCCCAACGGAAGGCAGCATTCAAACCAATGGTCGCATCGCTGCCCTTCTTGAACTAGGCTCCGGATTCAATCCGGAATTTACCGGACGGGAAAACGTCTTCCTGAACGGTGCGGTGCTGGGCTTGCAACAGCACGAAATCCAGGAAAGGTTCGCCGCCATTGCGTCGTTTGCAGACATCGGCGACTTCATCGAGCAGCCAGTCAAGACTTACTCCAGCGGTATGTTTGTGCGCCTTGCGTTTGCGCTGGCCATCCATGTCGACGCTGCCATCCTTGTTGTCGATGAAGCACTTAGCGTGGGCGACATTGCATTCCAGAACAAGTGCACTGAGGCGCTAAAGCGCATGATGGCTCGCGGCGCAACAGTGCTGTTCGTCACGCATGACCTGCACACGCTTCAGCTTCTCTGTAACAGAGTGGTGTGGTTAGATCGCGGACGCGTTCGAGAAATAAATGATCCGGTTGTTGTGACGCAGGAATATCACGCCAGCATGCTTGGTGGTCAGTCTTCGGTAGCAAGCCCCGGCGTCGCTTATCCGATGCAGGAAGATACTGGGAAGGCTGTTTTCACTTACTTGACGATTTCGGGCAGTACTGGACAGCCCTTTACTCCGGGCGATTTGTTGCGAATCAAGTTTTCACTTCAAGCACAAGAGGACCTTGGACCAATTGTGTTCGGACTCAGCGTTTACCGGGCCGACGGGGATTGGATCGTGTCGCAAAGCAGCCGTGACTCCGATGCCATTTGGCCCGCCCTTCCGGCTGGGTGCGTTAACACCGGCTCCATTGAGCTAGTACCGCTCTCGCTGACGCCCGGCGATTACGTAATTGCGATCGGCGCCTTTTGCGAGGACTACTCTGTGTGTTTCGCCATGACTGGTCTCACGGAGCGCTTTTCGGTTCGCTCAACTGTTCCTGTCTGGGGGAAATTTCTCCACCCATGCCGCTGGAATATTGGGAAACCATGAATCGACCACAGCCACACCTGAATTTCAGCATGCATCGCAAAACCATCCCCACGATTTGCAGATTTTCAGAGCAGATGCATAGTGTCCTATAGGCTTTTGCTTTAAATGAATATCTCGATTCCCGCCGACAGTTCCAGCCTCTTACCAAAGCTCGAGAACCCTGGCAATCAGCATCACTGTCCCATCTGCTTCTCTGCCAAGACGGAAAAGTTAAGTGCCGCTTCTCAAGACGCACTCTGGCTTAGCTGCAGCAAATGCGGTGGCGTGTTTGCAGGCACGACAGTGGCGTCTCGACATGCGAACAGCTCTCCATACGGAATGACTCGCCTTCGCGGAGCGGAGCCTGAAGCCGGCATGCCCGAGAACAAGTCGTACGCATTCGTAGAACAGTGTTTAGAGTCCCTCGGAGCAGCAACGGGACGCTCGGTGCTCGACATCGGATGCGGCTATGGCGCGCACTTGGCGCTGGCGGCTGGGCGCGACTGGAAATGCTTCGGCGTGGAGGTGTCGGATCATGCGCGGGGTATTGCCAGATCGCGGCTGGGTGGCAGCGCACAGAT
>JANXTP010000254.1 GCA_025352345.1 Burkholderiales bacterium
CTCCGGTACGCTGACCTACGAGGCAGTGGCGCAGCTCACCGAGATCGGCCTCGGCCAGTCCAGCGCGGTGGGCATCGGCGGTGACCCGATCAACGGGCTCAAGCACATCGACATCATGCGGCTGTTCAACGACGACCCGGATACCGATGCGGTGATCATGATCGGCGAGATTGGCGGGCCGGACGAGGCCGAAGCCGCCGTCTGGTGCAAGGCCCACATGAAGAAGCCGATCGTCGGCTTCATCGCCGGCGTCACGGCCCCGGCCGGCAAGCGCATGGGCCATGCCGGTGCGCTGATCTCGGGCGGTGCCGACACGGCCGATGCCAAGTTGGCGGTGATGGAAGCCAGCGGCTTCACCGTCACGCGCAACCCGTCCGAGATGGCCAAGCTGCTGAAGAAGCTGCTCTGATGCCACACGGGCGCCGGGCGTCGGCGTTGCATGCGCCGCCCAGCGCTCCGATCGCCGGGCGCCTTGATGCCCGGGCGCTGCTCGGGCATTCGATGCTCGACGGCGCGTTCTTGCGCGATCCCTATCCCACCTACGGTGCCTTGCGCGACGCTGCGCCGCTGGTCTGGAGTGACGAGTTCTTCGGCGGCGCCTGGCTGGTGTCGCGCCATGCCGATGTCGAACTGGTGCTGCGCGATGCGCGCTTTTCGGCGCAGCGCACTGGCGGGTGGGTCATGCGTCCGGTCGATGCGGCCCACGACGATCGTCATGCAGGTCGCTCCGAGCTGAAAGGCTTCCAGCGCCTGTTCGCCCGCGCCATGATCTTCCTCGATGCGCCGGACCACACCCGCGTGCGTCAGGTGATGGCGGCTGCGTTCCGCCCGGCCGATCTGCAGCGCCTGACGCCGCGCATCGAGCAGGTGGTGGCCGAGCGGCTGGCCGCTGTCGACAGCACGCAGACGTTCGACTTCGTCAGCGCATTGGCGCGCCCGCTGCCGGCCGAGGTGATCGGCCTGCTTTTGGGAATGGACGTGGGCCTGGACGACGCCGAGGGCGATGTGCCCGCAGACGTGGTGGCCTGGTCCGACGAGCTCGCCGACTTTATCGGCGCCCCGACGCCCAGCCGTGCACAGGCCCTGAGCGCGCAGGCCGCGCTGCTCGCGATGGCACGATATTTCGATGTGTTGCTGGCACGTCGCCGCGCAGCGCTGGGCAGCGGAACCGAGCCCCGTGAAGACGTGATCGGCCGCCTGTTGCAGGCCGAGCGTGATGGTCAGATCCGCGGCAGCGCCGAACTGCTGGCGCAGTGCGTGATGCTGCTGTTCGCTGGCCATGAAACCACGCGACACCTGCTCGCCAACGGGCTGCGCACGCTGCTGGCGCATCCGCAGCAATGGCAACAGTTGAAGCAGGACCCATCACTGTTGCCGGGTGCGGTGCGGGAGCTGCTGCGCTACGACAGCCCCGTGCAGTACACCGGCCGCCGCGTGACCACCGACACCACGCTGCACGGCCAGACGCTGCACCGCGGCGATCTGGTGGTCGCGTTGATCGGCGCCGCCAACCGCGACCCGGCCCGCCACGAGCGGCCGGATGAGCTCGACATCACCCGCCGCCCCGCGCCGCCGCTGGCCTTCGGGCAAGGTCCGCATGTGTGCATCGGCGCCGCGTTGACGCTGATGGAAGCGCAGGCCGTTTTTGCGCAGGTGCTCCGGCGCTGGCCTGACCTGGCGCTGACCGAGCCCGCAGCGCCACAGTGGACCGGCAACGCCTTGTACCGAGGCTTGACGGCGCTGTCGGTGCAGTGCCCAAGCCTGTCGGCGAACGCCCATACCGCGGCGCCTACACTGCCGCTCTAACCCACAGCCCACCCACCGGACGCCGCATGCAAGCCTTGATGACCCCCGAGTTCTGGATCGCCGTAGGCCAGATCATCATGATCGACATCCTGCTCGGCGGTGACAACGCGGTGGTGATCGCGCTGGCCTGCCGCAAGCTGCCGCCTGCCCAGCGCAGCAAAGGCATCCTGTGGGGCACTGCGGGCGCCATCATGCTGCGCGTGATCCTGATCTTCTTCGCGCTGCAACTGCTTGCGATCCCGTTTCTGAAGCTCGTTGGCGCGATCCTGCTGGTGTGGATCGGCGTGAAACTGCTGCTGCCGGAAGAGGAGGAGGGTCACGCCAACATCGAAGGCAGCGACAAACTTTGGGGCGCGGTGAAGACGGTCATCGTGGCCGATCTGGTGATGAGCGTCGACAACGTGATCGCCATTGCCGGCGCGGCTGAAACGGCGGGCGGCGATCACACGATGCCGCTGGTCATCTTCGGCCTGCTCGTCAGCATTCCCATCATCGTCTGGGGCAGCCAGCTGGTCATCAAGCTGATGGACCGCTACCCCCTGATCATTACCTTGGGCGCGATGCTGCTCGGTTGGATCGCCGGCACGATGGCCGTGAGCGACCCGGCGCTGGTCAACCCCGAGGTCATGCCGCAGGTGCCCAAGCTGCCGGCCGAGGGCTGGATCAAGTACGCCGCTGGTGTGACAGGCGCGCTGCTGGTCTATGGGGTCGGCCGCGGCCTGAAAGCGCGGCGCAGCGCCACGGGCTGATTGAAGTGGCGGTGGCCCAGGGGTTCGACCGCGACCGGTTGGGGCGCTACCAGATCGAACGCCTGCTGGGGCGCGGCGCCATGGGCGCGGTGGTGCTGGGCCGCGACACGGAAAGCGGCCGCTGTGCAGCGATCAAGACGCTGTCGCTGTCGGACGAATTCTCCGGTGCTGCGTTGAACGAGGCGCGGCAGCGCTTCTTGCGCGAGGTCGATGCCGCCCGCCGGTTGCAGCACCCAGACATCGTGGCCGTCTACGACGCTGGCGAAGACGATGGACTGGCCTACATCGCGATGGAATACATCGCCGGGCACGACCTGTTGCGCCACACGCAGGCCGGGCAGTGGCTGCCACTGCCGCGGGTCGTGCACATCGGCCGTCGGGTCGCCAGCGCGCTCGGCCATGCGCACCGCCAGGGTGTGGTGCACCGCGACATCAAGCCCGCCAATGTGATGATCGATCCGGCCGCGGGCGTGGTGAAGGTCACTGACTTCGGCATCGCGCGGATCACCGATGCCTGCCGCACCCGCACCGGCATGCTGCTGGGCACGCCCACCTACATGTCGCCCGAGCAGTTGTCGGGGCAGCACGTCGATGGGCGGACTGATCTCTATTCGCTGGGCGTCACGCTGTTCCAGTTGCTGACCGGCGCGTTGCCGCACCGCGCCGAGTCGATGGCCCGGCTGATGTACTGCATCGTCAACGAGACGGCACCCGATGTGCGCACGCTGCGCCCCGAGGTGCCGCCGGCGCTGGCCGGTGTGTTGGCAAAGGCGTTGGCGAAGTCGCCCGAAGCCCGTCATGCCGATGGTCTGCAGCTGGCTGCAGAGCTGGACGCTGTGGCTGCGCTGTGGCCTAGCCATCCATTGACCTGGTCAGCTGAGGCACCTGCTGTTGGCACCCCCGAAGTGGATGCTTTTGCCGCGACCGTGACATTGTCACGCCCCGATCCGGGGCACAATTTCGGCCTGTGATCGCCCCTGCCTGCGCCACTTGTCGACATCGCCTTCCGTTGCAATGGCCAACGCGGCAGAGCGTTCGGCATGGCGCTTGGCGTCGGTGCTGACGCGTCGCCCTTCACTGTCTGTGCCCACGCCGCTTTCCATGCCGTTCGAGTTCTTCAGCGCCACCGACACCGGCCGTGCGCGCAACAACAACGAAGACTCGGTCGCGATCGACATCGCATCGTCGCTGGTCGTGCTGGCCGATGGGATGGGCGGCTACAACGCTGGTGAAGTCGCCAGCCAGATGGCCACGTCGTTCATCAGCGCCGAGCTCGGTCGCTGGCTCACCGAGGCGGCTTCCAACGCGACCGATGCCGACGTGCGCCGCGCGATGGACATCTGCGTGGACAACGCCAACCGCGCTATCTTCAATGCCGCGAGCACCAACCCGCAGTACGCCGGCATGGGCACAACGCTGGTGGTTGGCGTGTTCCGTGAAGGTCGGCTGCTGCTGGGCCACGTCGGTGACTCGCGCGGCTACCGGCTGCGCGCCGGCAAATTCATGCGCATCACCCATGACCATTCGCTGCTGCAGGAACAGATTGACGCCGGCCTCATCACCGAAGAGCAGGCCGCCTTCTCGTCGAACAAGAATCTGGTGACCCGTGCCGTGGGCGTCGAGGACAGCGTGATGCTGGAGTCGCACCTGCACGAGTTGCTGCCGGGCGATCTGGTGCTGCTGTGCTCCGACGGCCTGTCTGACATGCTCGATGACGAACACATCGGACAGGTGCTCCAGTCGAGCGAGGACATCGAGGTGCTCGCCCAGGCCTTGATCGCTGCCGCCAACGAAGCCGGCGGAAAAGATAACATTGCCGTCATCTTGGCGCGGGTTCAGGGCGAAACGGGGGCGGCACGCTCCTGGTGGCCTTTCAAGCGCTGAATCGCACATCCGTTTGACGGCCCGCGCCGCCACCTTCAACCACGACGACACAACAAAAGACGAGGTCAAGCATGGGCAAACTGGTGGTATCGCTCGATGGCGTGGTGATCAAGGAAGTGCAGATCACCAAGGACAAGACCACGCTCGGACGCCGGCCCTACAACGACATCGTCATCGACAACCTGGCTGTCAGCGGCGAACACGCCGTGCTGCAGATGCTGGGCGCCGATGTCTTCATCGAAGACCTGAACAGCACCAACGGCACCTATATCAACGGCAAGGCCGTGAAGAAGCAGCTGCTGGCGCACAACGACACCGTCGAGATCGGCAAGTACAAGATCAAGTTCCTGGTGGCCGATGGCGGCGACTATGAGGCCACGCAGATCCTGCGGCCGGGAACCCAGACACAGCAACCCCCCGGCCTGCAGCGCGCCTCCGGTTTCGGTGGCCCCTCGGGCTTCGGTGCCTTGAGCAGTGCGGCATCGATCAAGGTGTTGAACGGTGCCGCTGCTGGCCGCGAAGTCAGCCTGACCAAGGTGGTTACCACCATCGGCAAGCCGGGCGTGCAGGTCGCGTCGATCACCAAGCGGCCCACCGGCTATGTGTTCGCCCACGTCGAAGGCGCAGCGCGCCCTACCGTCAACGGCAATCCGTTGGTCACCGAAACCACCCAGCTGCGCGATGGCGATGTGATCGAGCTGGCGGGTACGCAGATGCAGTTCATCAACCGCTGAGGCCGGAAGGTTTCTGCGGCGCGAGCCGTGACGCTTTTCACGGCGGCAGCACGCTGGTTTCCAATGGCTGCGTGAGCACGCAGCAAACGCGACTTTCGCCCCTTGTCGGCACTGCCGTGCGGCCTCAGTATTTGGCGCAGCCCTCGATGCGTTCCGCGCCGTGCCCGCCCTTGCCCCAGCCCCCACCCCATGACCTTGCGCGTGCTCGGCTGTTCCGGCTCGATCGCAGCGGGTTGCAAGACCACCGCTTTCCTGCTCGATGACGATGTGCTGATCGACGCCGGCAGCGGCGTCGGCGACCTGTCGCTCGACGCGCTGACGCGCATCGATCATGTGTTCATCAGCCACTCCCACCTCGACCACATCCTGTCGATCGCGCTGCTGGCCGACAGCGTGATGCGCGCTCGGCTGGCCCAGGGCCGCGGGCCGATCCAGGTGCACGCGCTGCCCGAAACCCTGGCCGCCCTGCGCGCTCACATCTTTAACGGCGTCATCTGGCCCGACTTCACCCGTTTGCCCAGCGCCGACAACCCCGTGCTGCGCCTGGTGCCTTTTGCCATCGGCGAGGTGTTGACCGGCCTGGGCCGAAAGCGCCGCCGTATCGAGGTGCTGAGCGCGGCTCACACCGTGCCGGCGGTCGGCTTCGCTGTCGACGACGGGCGTTGGGTCTACAGCGGTGACACCGGCCCCAACCCGGCACTGTGGCAGCGGCTGCGCACGATGACGGTCGCCCATCTGGTTATTGAAACCGCGTTCAGCGATGAAGAGCGCCAGCTCGCCGAGATCAGCCGCCACCTGTGCCCGACCGCGCTGGGCCAGGAACTGGCGCAACTGGCCGGCAGCGTCGATGTGGGCATCACCCACATCAAGCCCGGTGAAATGGACGCGGTGATGGCCGAGATCGGCCGCCTGCGCCTGCCGCACAAGGTCCGCGCGCTCAGCGCCGGTGACGACATGCGGCTGGTCTGATCTGACAATTTGCGTCACCCGTCAGGCCCAAACCCCGATTTCTGCTGCCCATGGTGACCGTTTGTGTCGCCAGCACCGCTGAAATGCCCAGTATTCACGCAGAAAACCGGTGGCATGCGGCATGCGACTACTGCTCCGTCTTTACCCCCATTTCCACTAAGGAGCTCACCATGCAGCGTCGAATTCAACAAGGTTTCACCCTCATCGAATTGATGATCGTTGTCGCGATCATCGGCATCCTGGCAGCGGTTGCGCTGCCTGCTTATCAGGACTACACCAAGCGCGCCAAGCTGTCGGAAGTCGTCTTGGCGGCCTCGTCTTGCCGCACGATGATCACAGAGGTTTACCAATCGGCGACCTCGACCACGTTGCCGGCTGCTGGTAGCTGGGGCTGCGAAGCCACCACTGCAAGCTCGAAGTACGTAGCTTCGATAGCTACCAGCGCAGCTGGGGTAGTCACTGCCACTGCGCAAAACGTTGGTGACACTACTATTGATGGTAAGTCGATCACTTTGACGCCGTACTCCGACAACACAACCGTGATGACGGCGACAAATATCGGATCCGCTGTTTACAAATGGGTCTGCGGGCCAGCCTCATCGAACGGAATTCCTGCTAAGTTTTTGCCGGGCTCTTGCCGCGGTTAATGATTCGTGCAAGTTGAATCAAAAGGCGGCTGAGGCCGCCTTTTTCTTTGCTCGGTGATCTCCAATCCGGGGCGATCGAACGTGCGCAGCACCAGAATCCAATTCGCCTTGCCTACACCAATTCCAGCCTTATGAGTCGCGGCACAGTCGAACTCACCATCTTGATGCCTTGCCTGAACGAGGTGTTGACTCTGGGCACTTGCATCGAGAAGGCGCGAGCCTTCCTCACGCGTACCGGTGTTGCGGGTGAAGTGCTCATCGCCGACAACGGCTCGACCGATGGGTCGCAGGAGTTGGCCCGGTCGCTCGGCGCACGGGTCGTGTCGGTGCCAGTGCGCGGCTATGGCGCTGCGCTGATTGCAGGCATCGACTCGGCCTCAGGTCGCTTCATCGTGATGGGCGATTCGGACGACAGCTATGACTTCAGCCGGCTCGACCACTACCTTGCCGAGCTGCGACGTGGTGCGCAGCTGGTCATGGGCAACCGCTTCGCTGGTGGCATCTTGCCGGGCGCCATGCCGGCGCTGCACCGCTACCTGGGCAACCCGGTGCTGAGCTTCGTCGGACAGGTGCTGTTCAAGGCGCCAGTGAAGGACTTTCACTGCGGATTGCGCGGCTTCTCTCGCGACGCCATTCGCGCTTTGGACCTGCGCTGCGAAGGCATGGAGTTCGCCAGCGAGATGGTGGTGAAAGCCACGCTCAGTGGGCTGACCATCGCCGAAGTACCGACCGTACTGTCACCTGACGGCAGAGATCGTCCGCCGCACCTTCGCAGCTGGCGAGATGGCTGGCGGCACCTGCGCTTTCTGATGCTGTACTCGCCTCGCTGGCTCTTCCTCTACCCCGGGGCCGCCCTGGCATGTACTGGCCTGGTGCAACTGGCCGTTGCGAGCCTC
>JANXTP010000301.1 GCA_025352345.1 Burkholderiales bacterium
CGGAGGCCGGCGAGTACCCGGGCAAGTGGTTCGATGCCAACTGGAAGAAGGCCAACGCACCGCTCAACGCCAACGGGGAACCCGATGCCGAGCAGCGCGCCGACCGCGTGTGGAACGAGCGCACGGCGCGCGACATTGCCGAGGCCTCGCGCGGCAAGCCTGCCACCGTCACCGAGGAAAGCAAGCCGACCACGCAGGCCTCGGGCCAGTTGTTCGACCTGACCTCGCTGCAACGCGAGGCCAACAGCCGCTTCGGCTTTTCCGCCAAGACCACGCTGTCGATTGCGCAAAGCCTGTACGAGCGGCATAAGGCGCTGACCTACCCGCGAACCGATTCGCGCGCGCTGCCGGAAGACTATCTGCCGGTGGTGAAGGACACGATGAAGATGCTGGCCGGCAGCGGCATGAAGCATCTGGCGCCTTATGCGCAGCAGGCCATCGACGGCAGCTACGTCAAGCCGAGCAAGCGCATCTTCGACAACGCCAAGGTCTCGGATCACTTCGCGATCATCCCGACCTTGCAGGCGCCGAGCGGCTTGAGCGAGGCTGAACAAAAGCTGTACGACTTCGTGGTGCGGCGCTTCCTGGCGGTGTTTTTCCCGAGCGCCGAGTACCAGATCACGACGCGCATCAGCACGGTCGAGCAGAACGGCAAGAAGTACCCTTTCCGCACCGACGGCAAGGTGCTGGTGAAGCCGGGCTGGCTCGCTATTTACGGCAAGGAAGCGGAAGCCGAACAACCGGCCGACGACAAGGACGGCAAGCGTCTGGTGCTGGTGAAGCCGGGCGAGATCGTGCAGGCTGAATCGGTCGACGCCAAGGCCCTCAAGACGCGTCCGCCCGCCCGCTATTCGGAAGCCACGCTGCTGGGCGCCATGGAAGGTGCCGGCAAGACCATCGACGACGACGAGCTGCGTGAAGCGATGCAGGAAAAAGGCCTCGGCACGCCCGCCACCCGCGCTGCCACCATCGAAGGGCTGATCGCCGAAAAGTACATGCTGCGCGAAGGCCGCGAGCTGATCCCGACCGCCAAGGCGTTCCAGCTGATGACGCTGCTGCGCGGCCTGGGCGTGGAGGAACTGTCGAAGGCGGAACTCACCGGCGACTGGGAATACAAGCTGGCGCAGATGGAAAAGGGCGCGTTGAGCCGGGACAGCTTCATGGCGGAAATTGCGGCCATGACCGCGCACATCGTCAAGAAAGCCAAGGAATACGACCGCGATACCGTCCCGGGCGACTACGCGACGCTGGAGGCACCCTGCCCGAATTGCGGCGGCGTGGTGCGGGAGAACTATCGGCGCTATGCCTGTATCGGCCAGCCTTTGGCGGCTGCAGCCGGCGCCGCCAGCGGCACCGAGATCGCGGGCGCTGAAGCTTGCGGCTTTTCGTTCGGCAAATCGCCAGCGGGTCGCACCTTCGAAGTCGCCGAAGCCGAAGCCTTGCTGCGCGACAAGCACATCGGCCCGATCGACGGTTTCCGCTCCAAGGCGGGCTGGCCGTTCACCGCCGAGATCGTGATCAAGCACGACGAGGAAAGCAACAACTGGAAGCTGGAGTTCGACTTCGGCGACGACAAGAACGCGGAGAGCGGCGAGATCGTCGATTTCAACGGCCAGACGTCGCTCGGCCCGTGCCCGATCTGCGCCTCGCGTGTGTTCGACCACGGCAGCAATTACCTCTGCGAGAAGGCCGTGCCGACACTGGAACAGCCAACGCCGAGCTGCACCTTCAAGACCGGCAAGATCATCCTGCAGCAGCCGGTCGAGCGCGAACAGGTCGAGAAGCTGCTGGCCACCGGCAAGACGGATTTGCTCGACAAGTTCGTCAGCATGCGCACGCGTCGCGCTTTCAAGGCGTTTCTGAGCTGGAACAAGGACGAGGGCAAGGTGGCGTTCGAGTTCGAGCCGCGCACCAGCAAGTTCCCACCGCGCAAGACCTTTGCCAAGGCCGGCGCGCCTGCGGCCAAAAAGACGGCAGCCAGGAAAGTGGCCGGAAAAACGGTAGCGGGCAAGACGGTCGCAGCTAAAAAAGTGGCCGCCAAAAAGGTGCCCGGTGTCAAGAAGGCGGCAGCGCCCAAGGCACCGCGCAGTCCCGGCGCCGGCATGAAGCCGAGCGACGCACTCGCCGCAGTGATCGGCACCGAACCGGTGGCGCGCACCCAGGTCATCAAGAAGCTGTGGGACTACATCAAGGCCAACAACCTGCAGGACGCCACCAACAAACGCGCGATCAACGCCGACGCCAAGCTCAAGCCGGTGTTCGGCAAGGACCAGGTCACGATGTTCGAACTGGCCGGGATC
>JANXTP010000306.1 GCA_025352345.1 Burkholderiales bacterium
CAGGCGAAGTGACCGGCGTTCAGCCGCCTCGCGGCACACCACACGCCGAACCCGTCATGCACCAGCAGCTTGATGCGCGTGGCGCGCAGGTTGGCGAACAGGTAACCGTGGTGCGCGTGGGCGGCACCCGTCGTCTGCACAACACAGCTCATGAGCCGCTCGGCGCCGGCGCGCATGTCCATCGGCGCGGTGCACAGCCAGAGTTGATCGATGCGGATCATTTCAGCAAACCCGAGGACAGCTCACGCAGCCAGGCCGTGGCATCGTCAGCCGCCGAGGTAGGCCAGCGCACGTTGAGGTGCAGTGGTCCGCGCCGAAGCTCGATGTGGATCAGCGACTCGGCGCTCAGCACCGCAGCGACTGGATCGGCCGCTACGCGAGCACCAGCCTTGGCAGATGCGGGCATCTCGATCGCAATGAACTCAGGGGCGCAGCGAAGCGGCGGCAGCGGCGGCATGGTCGGTGCTGCCGGCGGGATTGCCAAGCCGGACCGCTTGACGCCCCGTCCCGAGCGCCATTTGCGCACGAGATTGGTGTTCAGCCCGTGCGCGAGGGCAACGCCGGAGATCGACGTGCCGGGCGCATCGCAGGCGGCCAGAACCTTGGCCTTGAGCTCATCGCTGTGTCGGCGGCGAGGACCGGATTTGGGATGCATAGGTGTCCACCAAGAAATAGGTGGACACCATCCTCACGCTCCTATCCCCGGTAAGCAAGGTGGGACGGCAAGCCGCTCACGCAACAACATCAAACTTGATGCCAGCAATCAGAAACTCCGAGCGAGGGAAACAAAAACGCCCTGCTTTTGGCAGGGCGTTGATGGGTAGAAAGGCCAGAGCAAGCTGATTATTAATCCCTGTTAGGCCCCACAAAACCAGTGCGCGTGAATCAGGCGCTCTTGGCCTTCTGCTTGCGGCTGGCCACAGCAGCACCTACCAATGCCAAGCCGACCAGAGACAATGCGGTAGGCTCCGGAACAGCGCTGATGGCAGTAATGTTGCCAGTGGCGCCCCTACGATTGCCGGTCACGATGTGAACACCACCCTCGTCGATGGAGTAGGTTGACTGGCCATTGTTGCTGCTGCCTGATGCAAACAATGTCAGGTTGAACGGCGCCGGCGCTTCAAAGAAGCCACCAACATCTACATAAGCGGCGGATGCAGGCGTGAATAAGAAATTGGCGGTCAGCTGAGTTTGCGCTGTGTTGCCAAAACCAAGCTGGGCCGACGTACCACCCAACGAACCGCCAAAAATAGCCGTGCCCAGCAGGAAGTCCTTACTACCAGCGGTAATACCACCGTTGGCTTGGGTTCCCGACGTCGGCGTACCGGCGACGATCCCAGTCCCGGAGTTCGGAGACGCATAGAGCTTAAGGCTAAAGGTCGAGATGCTCGTGACAGTGTAGCTGTTGGGCGCGGGACCCCAGTCACCCAAGCCAGTGCCCGTGAAGATACCATAGATATCGTACTTACCACCGGCGTATACACGATTACCTTGGAATTGAGAGCCGTTATCGTAGGTATTAAAAATCAGATGCCCTGCCTCGGCCCAGCTAACGTTTGTCCCGGACGCTGCAGAAATGTCCAACTGACTTCCCAGCGTGGTCTGAATGCTTTGGAAGGTGAAAGCAGTTTGGCCAGCATAAATCGTCTTATTCGCAGCATCACCATTCGATGCCGAAGGATTAAATGTCAGATCAGCCGTTGCGTTTGCGGCACCAGAAAGGCCGACCAGAGCAACCGTAGCAAGCGCTGCTGAGAGTTTTTTGAAGTTCACTTGGATTCTCCCGATAAAGTTTTTGACAATCACTGCGTGCGGTCTGGTTGGCTGTAGAACTCAGCCCTGGCAGTTCCCGTGCTTTTGTAAAGCAATGCATGTGCCAACAGATGCGTCATGTTGTAACTTGTTGATTTAAAACTGATTTTTTACGCATCTCATCGTTTTCGTACGCCCATCTGGGTGAGCTGTAAAAGTTCTCGACAGCCCCAGCCGTCAGCATTCACCAGTCGTGCCGTCAGGGTCAAGCGATAACACAATGCCACGGCCCGGCTTACAAGCCGAGCACGCTTGGCGAACCGACACGAGCGCTACGATCTGCGTCGTCCGGGGGTCGCGGGTTTACGCGGATGCAAGCACGCTCTGCACATTCGATCAAACCCGGTCGACAACGACAATACAACCCTGCGTTTGACTGGGATTGGCATCAACCGCCTGATATAGCCGCCGAATGAGGTTTTGGTGGCGAGTCACAACGGCATTTCTTCTCAGCTTGAGATTAGGTGTCATCTCCTCTGACTCAACGCTGAATTTTCTCATGATCAATCCGATACCACGCGGTCGCTCCTGTTGGTTGATATCAGACAGGTGGTGATTCAATAAGTTTTTAAATACTTCCAGTGAGTATTCGTCCGGCGCCATATTCTCACAACTGAAAAGGGCGACCAAGTATTTTTCGCCGTTGCCGATCAACAGCACATCGTCCACGCCAGCTAATCGCCGGAGATGTGCTTCTATGGGCGCTGGCGCAATGCGACGACCTACCGAGGTCTTGATCAGGTCGCCGGTTCGACCGGTCAGGCTAAGGTACCCGTCGCCGTCTATCGTACCCAGATCCCAGGTGGCGTAGAAGCCATCGGCATCCAGCCGCATCGGGTCAGCGTCGCCGAGGTAGCCGCGGAACAGTCCGGGGCCCTTGACCTTGATGTCCCCGCTCTCTGCCACTGCAACTTGGTTGCCAGGCAAGGGCCGACCGACCGTTCCGAAGCGAAAATCGTCGAGGCGGTTCATGGCTATCGGCATCACGTTCTCGCTCATGCCGTAAGCCTCCAGCAGCAGCCAGCCCAACGCGTGAAATTCCTTCAGCAGATACCGCGGCGTTGGGGCGGAGCCCGTGACCATGCAACGCAGTCTGCTGCCCATCACGCCGCGAAGCTTTGACAGCACGACGCGATCAGCAGCGTGGTGCGCGACGGCAAGCCAGGCAGGCAGCGGACGCTTGTCCAGCCGGTATCGGCTGACCCGGCGACCGATGCGCCAGGCCAACTCAATTGCCCGTTGCTGCAGCGCAGGCCGCGCGGCGATTGATCCGCGTATGCCGTCGTAGAGTTTTTCGTAGAAGCGCGGCACGCCCACAAATATGTCCGGTGACACGGTCGCCACTGCCGTCATCACGCGGCGCGGGTCGCTCAGCAGATAGGTACCGGCACCCCGGCACAGACCCGCCAGATTGACCATGCGCTGAAACAGATTGGACAGCGGCAACCAGCACAGCAGCCGACCGTCGTGCCCCACAAAGCTGAAGGCATCGGCGATGGCGGCAACCGCCATGCACACCTGCGCATGGGTGTAGGCAATTCCTTTGGGCGCACCGGTGGTGCCCGACGTGAAGATGATCGTTGCCACGTCGTCGGGGCCCGGCGTTTCTGCAGGCGAAGCAACAGGATCGGCCAGCGCATCCAGTTCGGACCAGGTGATGAACCGCTTTCCAGGCAGCAGTTCAGCCGCAACGGCCGAGTCCTGCAAGGCCAGCAGCATGCGCACCTGTCGCCATTGAGCCTCGTCCAGTTGGGCCAGCACCCGTGCATCGGTGGTCGCGAAAGCGACCACACTCGCCTGCCGTGCCATGTCTGCAATTCGCTGCGGCAAGTCGTGTGCATCGAGCCCCACCACGACCACACCCATGGACAGCGCCGCGTGGTGCAGCAGTTCCCACTCGATCGATACGGGGGCGATGAGCGCCAGCCGATCGCCTTTGCGCAAGCCGGCAGCGTAAAAGCCGCGACGCAGCCGGATCACGCGGTCGTGGAAAGTCTGCCAGGTCACCGGCTCCCAGCGCCCGTCGCCGATCTCGCGCTGGAACGCCATCGCGTCAGGCGACGCCGCGACACGCTGTTCAAGCAGTTGCCAGACCGTGTCGGCTGCGGTCTGAGGATCGTTCATGGTGCGGGTCGCTCGACGCCGGCATCGAGGTAATAGCCCAACACCGCGTCAAGATAGCCGGCCACCGAAGGCACCGGCAGGCCTGCTGCGGCGAGTGTCTGCGCGGTTCGCAGGTTCGAAAATCCCTGGTCTTCGGCCAAGTAAGCCAGTATCGGTGGCAAGCCGCGCAACGCGCGGCGCGCCTTCTCGCCGGCGAGCGCGCCGATCACGGGCACCAGGCGCTCCAGCAGACCGCGGTTGACGCGGCGCAGACCCGGCAACTTGCGGCCGTGCGCCTGCCAAGCAATGCGTACGCGTTGCTGCAGACTTGTCAGCGAGATGGCACCGTCCGGCCCAGAGCACAAATGAAAGATCTGCCCGGCCGTTTCTTCATGGCTGCTGCACCAGTGGATCGCATCGGCCACCCAGTCCACCGGGACGGTGTCCAGGCGGGTGTGACCGAGCTCCGGCATCACGCCGTAGGTGCGCGCGCCTGACAGGAATTCGCACAGGTGATAAAAAACCTGAAAGTGCATCACCCGACCACTTCCGGTCTCGCCGACCACCATGCTGGGTCGGTGCACGGTGATGGGCAAGCCATCGCCCTCGTTCCAGATCACCCGCTCCGCTTCAGCCTTGGCCGCTTCGTAGGTGTTGTGGAAATCGCTGACCTCGGGCAAGCGTCGTTCCGGCATACGGCCCGGCGTGCGCCCCCAGACACCGACGGTGCTGACGAGGTCGATCTTGCGCAGCGTCTGGGCCTGCGCGCATCGACGGCCAAGGTCCAGCACGGTGCGGGTCGGGGTGACCGCAGTGGCGCGCGCCTGCGCCATCTCCATGTTCAGCTTGACGCTGGCGGCGCAATGGATGATATGCGTGGTCTCGTCGGCCAGCCGAGCAAACCCAGCGTCGCCAACTCCGAACTGCGGCAAGGAAATGTCCCCGCGCAGCGGTCTGATGCGTGAGGCGCGACTGTCTCCGGGCTGGTACTGCCAATGATCCAACATCTCCGCAAGGCGGGCGTGCAAGTCAGCGTCGTCACGCGCCCGGATCAGCAACGTCAATGCCGTGTCGCCATCGGCCAGTAGTCGCGGCACCAGCGCGCTGCCGATGGTGCCGGTCCCGCCCGTGAGAAATACGTTCTTCACTGGCTTGAACCTCTATCGCAGCGGGGTGCCGTACCGCCCTGGCGCGATCAGGTTCTGAGGATCAACGGCCTGCTTCAGCGACGCGACGAACGCCTTGGCCTGCAGGTTGGCGTCCAGCGCCGTCGCCATGCTCATCGAGGTGGCGCGGTAGGGCGGATAGCCGTGGTCGACATAAGCCTCTCGTGCTTCGTGATACCAGGCCAGCGCGCGTTCGGCATCGGCCGCGTCCTGCTTGTCGTAGAACACGCCGACCAGCAGGATCACCGAGCGCGCGCTCTCGACGATCACCTCGGCGAAGAAGTCGAACTCATGCTTGTCGAAGATCTGCTTGGTCAGCGACAGAGCCTTCATGACATGGTCGGAGGTGAACGGCACCACCGGGCCGATCCACACCAAGCCGCAACCGTCGCGCGCGGGGTCCACGTCCTTGTCGGGCTTTTTCTGGTGCGACTTGAAATAAGCCTGCCGGACGAACTCGTCGGTGGGAATGCCCCTGAACAAATCGATCGCCGGCACCATCACATCGGTGAACTCGGGGGACTTGCCCAACAGGCGATTGACCACCGGTGCCACGGTTCGAATCAGGCGGCCGTACCAATCGTCGCGCACGGCCGCACCAATGAACTGCACCATCCCGTACTGGCCCAGCACCTTGCGGATCATGCGTTTCTGGTAACGAACTTCCTCGCTGCTGCCGTACAGGCCGCAGCCGAAAGTCCAGCGCGCCACGCCATGCTGCTGGCGCCAGGCGGCGGCGGCTTCGTCGCTCAGATGCCGGCGCCCACCCAGCTTGTCATAAGGGTACTGCGCCAGGATGCACATCATCGCAAAGTCGTTGGCGAGGTGTGGATGAGCGCGGATCGCCCGCGCCATCACCAGTTCGCGCAGGTCGTCGATGAACGCACCCAGCTTTTCGGGTGGCGCCTTGTATTCGAAGGCGGCAAAGTCGAATTTCTCTGGTGCCGGCATCAACCAGATGCCGGACTTCACCACGATGCCCAGATTCGACTGCGCAAACAGGCCATCCAGGTACGGGCCGACGCCCCATTTGTAGGTGTGACGCACCGCGTTGTTGCCCGTCGGGCCGCCACCGGTCTCCAGCAGGTTGCCATCGGGTAACACGACATCCATGCCGCACAGGCAGCCGAAGTGGTCGGCCATCGGCGTGAGCCCGCGGCCCTTGTCCAGCGCATTGCCCATCACGCTCGCGTGCTGCGTCGTGCCCGCCGTGTCGGCCCACAAGCGCGAGCCGGTCTGCTTAAGGTGGTCGTTGATCTGCTTGTAGGTCACACCCGGTTCGATGACGGCGAACCCGAGTTGCTCGTCGACTTGCCAGATTCGGTTCATCCGCTCCAGCACCATGGTGATGCCCGCTTCATAGACGGCTGTCTTTTCGCCGTAGCCGAAGTTCTTGCCGGTACTCACAGGCCAGATGGGCACGTTGGCCTTCAAGGCCGCCTTGACCACCGATTGCACCTGCGCTGCCGTGCTGGGATAGACGACGACCGACGCCAGCGCATGAAAAGGCAAGCAGGTGCGCGTGGTGCGTTCGATGGCATCGGCGTCGCTGACGACGCCGTCCGGCCCAAGGATGCTCATCAAGGCTTCCAGCAGTTCAGCATCCACGCACCGCGACGTGGGGCTCGCGCGGGTGTCCATCAAGACACTGCTTCGCTGATGCTTGGTCGGGCGCCTGGAGCGCTCACGGCCCAGTCCTGGGCGACGAATTCCGGCCACTCCGCTCGGCTGGGCCGGGTGATGCGCAGGTCCTCGTCGCGCAGGCCCAGCCACGCCATGTGCCGCTTCACATGGCTGCCCAGATAGATCTTCTTCAAGGTGATGAAATCGACCACCTTGCCCATCAGTTTCCAGTACTGCTTGTTCGCCTTGCCCTCGCGGATCAGGGCGGAAAACTCCGGGGCGTAGGGGTTGTAGCCGAAGTTCTTCAGGTCCGAGTACATCAGCAACCAATTGATGGGGTAGTTCGAGAACACCGGGCTGGCATTCTTGGTCGACGAGATCAGCCCCAGCTCGACCACCTTGCGCATGATCTCGTCCTGGTCGTAGGGCCAAGCGTGGTACGGCGCCAGGTAACGCGGAAACGACGTACCAGGCGCATACCGCGTCGGATTCCAGAACCGGCACAAGTCCTGTTCGCTGAACTCGCCCGAAGCTCGCAGTTCGGGCGGAGTCCAATCGACGGCCGAAATCGCCAACCGCGGAAATTCATATTCCATGCGTTCGGGCAGCGGCTGTCCGGGGGAATAGCCGGCCAACACCAGCGGGATGCCTTTCTCGGTGGCCACATGCAGTGCATTGCCTTCGAACAGCGGTGCATATGCATAGGAAATCGTATGCACCGCGCCGCGCGCTTCCTGGTTCGTCAGCAACCAGCGAAACAACTGGCGATAGAACGCCAGCGGAGGGCGGTACACCAGATGCTCAATGTCGAGCTTGTCGACGGCACGCCGGATGTTCGCCCACGCCACCTCACCGATATCGATGTCGGTGGTGTGGGCCAGCACACGCAGTCCGTACTGGACCTTGAGCTTGTGAATCAGGTAAACACTGTCTTTGCCCCCCGACAACGGCACCAGGCAGTCATAAGCACCTTGACCCCGGCAGGCCTGTAGCGCCTTTTCGAGGTCGGCCTCGCGCACCAGGCGAGACATTTCCGCAGACTCACGGCCCTGCGGTCTGTAGGTGCGACAGGAAAGGCAAACGCCTTGAACATCCAGATTCGCGCCCGGAACACCCTCCGGCAGCAGGCAGTTGCGGCAGGAGATCATGGGAGGCGGCGCATCAGACAATGGTCATATCGTGAACAGACCACTCCTCGGAAGCATCTCCCACCTCGCTGGTGCTCGACAGTGCGCCGGGCGAGGTGTGATGCGCCTCCATGCTTTCAATCGTTCTGCGCCATTCATGGTCATCAGGATCGTCGATCTGGAACCCGAAGAACGAACCATTGGGGGTGCTGATGCGGCGGACCACGACTGCTTGTGTTGCCACAACAACCCCGGCACCCAATTGCAGCCGGACCAGTCCACGCGCCTGCTCGGTCAGCGCGCTGTCAGCCCGTGCCAGAAAACCGCCCCGTGACACGTCGATCACTTCCAGCTCCACTGACCGCGCCACCGAGACATCGCTGAGTTCCATCAAGGCGGGACACTTGAAGGAATAGCGGCGATGCCTGCGCAAGGGCTCGGCAACCACTGGTGCGTCGGCGACAAACGGCAGTACCTCGCGATAACCCTCTTCGTGATAAATCGCTTTCAGCAGCCTGCGACGTCGTTCGTCGAGCTGGGGGAAGACCTGGGTGCGTTGATTGAAGAAGTGATCCAGCAAGGCCGGCGACATCACGGGATCGTTCGTCGTGTAGTAAGTACGCTGCGGGAACTGGATGTTGGGTAACGTGACCTGCGTGAAGTAATGATGCAGGTTCTTGTTCGTTCGACGCCCCTCGTAGGCCTCCTTGAACAAGGCCGACGCCGTGCTGAGGTCGAGCGACGCACCAACGGCCGGTGCGCCGTTCGCAAACTGGTAGTTGTCGACGACTTCGGCCTGCAGCCGCTGGAAGAACAGCAGCGACTCGTACATCTCGATGTGCTTCGGATTGACGGCAATGACGAGATGACGGGTATCGAAATACGCCGTGCAGTACTCGTACATGAACTTCATCAGCGGGAACAGGATGGTGCCGCCGGTGTCGCGGAAATCCGCATGCACGGCCAAGGCGGAGATTTCAGCGATGCGCCCGGGATGCGCTCGCACCGCCGTCAGATCGAACGCGGACTGCATCGGAAAACCGAAAACACCTTCCCGGATGATCGACAGGGTACCGACGATCTGGTCGTCGAACTTGGCGAACAGCGTGGTGGTGGTGGGCAGCGCGTGGTACGGCGTTACCCGCAGGCCGGACGCATCCGGCTTCATGAACCCACTGGTCACGTAGGCCTCGTGCAACAACGCGAAGCATCCTTCAAGCTCGTGCTGAGTCGAGGCGATACCCAGTGTCAACCGCGGATCGGGTGCCGGATCGCAGGAGACCATCCTGCGGTACAGCGCGAATCGGGTTTCGCGGGGCAAGCCGCTCAATGCCGCGCGGGCGAGGCGCGGCATACGTCGTTTGGGGCGATCTTGGTCGATAGAAATCATGACAAATCCCGCATTAGGGTATCACCAGACGATGGCGCGGTGTTACTCAAGCCGGGGTTGACGGTCACTTATACATTTGGTTACACGTTGGTGGCTTTGTAATCGGCAAACGCGACGCTTAGCGTCGCGCAGGCGGCAGGTCGGTGCAACTGCCGTGCGCCACCTCAGCGGCCATGCCGATGCTCTCGCCCAACGTCGGATGCGGGTGGATGGTCTTGCCGATGTCGACCGCATCGGCCCCCATCTCGATGGCCAGCGCCACCTCGCCGATCATGTCGCCCGCGTGCGTGCCGACAATGCCACCGCCGAGGATGCGGCCGTGGCCATGGGCTTCGGGCGAGTCGTCGAACAGCAGCTTGGTGAAACCTTCGTCGCGGCCGTTGGCAATGGCTCGACCGGAGGCGGTCCACGGGAACAGGCCCTTCTTGACCTTGATGCCCTGGGCCTTGGCCTCGTCCTCGGTCAGACCGACCCAGGCCACTTCGGGGTCGGTGTAGGCCACGCTGGGGATCACACGCGCGTCGAACTGCGCCTTGCTGTCACCGGCCACCACTTCGGCCGCCAAGTGGGCCTCGTGGACCGCCTTGTGCGCGAGCATCGGCTGACCGACGATGTCACCGATGGCAAAGATATGCGGCACGTTGGTGCGCATCTGCACGTCGACCGGGATAAATCCGCGGTCGCCGACGATCACGCCAGCCTTGTCGGCGCCGATCTTCTTGCCGTTGGGCGTGCGCCCCACGGCCTGCAGGACCAGGTCGTAGACGCCTTCGCTCTTCGTGCCATCCAGGCCCTCGAACTGAACCTTGATGCCGTCAGCCGTGGCCTCGGCACCGACGGTCTTGGTCTTCAGCATCAGCTTGTCGAAGCGGTGCGCATTCATCTTCTGCCAGACCTTGACCAGGTCGCGGTCGGCACCCTGCATCAGGCCATCGAGCATCTCAACGACATCCAGGCGAGCGCCCAGAGTGGAATACACCGTGCCCATCTCCAGGCCGATGATGCCGCCGCCGATGACCAGCATGCGCTCGGGCTTCTGGCGCAACTCTAGCGCGCCAGTACTGGTAACGATGCGCGGGTCGTCCTTGGGCAGGAAAGGCAGCTTCACCGCTTCGGAACCCGCGGCGATGATGGCGTTCTTGAACCTGATCGTTTGCACCTTGCCGTCAGCGCCCGTGACCTTCAGGTGGTACGGATCGGCGAACTCGCCCACCCCATTCACCACCGTCACCTTGCGCATCTTGGCCATAGCGGCCAGGCCACCAGTGAGCTTGCCGACGACCTTGTTCTTGTGCAACAGCAGCTTGCTCAGGTCAACTTCGGGCTTCTGGAAGGTGATGCCCAGGTCGGCGAAGTGGGTCACCTCGTCCATCACCGACGCCACGTGCAGCAGCGCCTTGCTCGGGATGCAGCCCACGTTGAGGCACACGCCGCCCAGCGCGGCATAGCGCTCGACCAGCACGGTCTTCAGACCGAGGTCGGCGCCGCGGAAGGCGGCCGAATACCCGCCGGGGCCGGCGCCCAGCACGAGCAGGTCACACTCGACATCGGCACCGCCGGAGTAACTTGACGCCTGAGGCGCTGGTGCCGAGGCCGCAGGGGCAGGCGCCGATGCCACGGGCGCTGGAGCGGCCGGCGTAGGCGCTACCGCAGCATCGGCCTCGAGCGACAGGATCACCGAACCTTCGCCCACCTTGTCGCCGATCTTGACCTTCAGCTCCTTGACGACGCCTGCCGTCGAGGACGGGATTTCCATCGAGGCCTTGTCGCTCTCGACGGTGATCAGGCTCTGCTCGGCCTTGACCACGTCACCTGGCTTCACCAGCACCTCGATGATCGCCACGCTTTCGAAGTCGCCGATGTCGGGGACTTTCACTTCAATGATTGCCATGCCGTGCTCCTTGGGTTCAGAGCACGATGCGGCGGAAGTCCGCCAACAGCGATGCGAAGTAGAGGTTGAAGCGTGCGGCAGCGGCGCCGTCGATCACGCGGTGATCCCAACTCAGGCTGAGCGGCAGGATCAGGCGCGGCACGAATTGCTTGCCGTCCCAGCGCGGTTCCGTGCTGCTCTTGCAGACCCCCATGATCGAGACTTCCGGTGCATTGATGATCGGCGTGAAGTAACGCCCACCAATGCCGCCCAGGCTGCTGATGCTGAAACAGCCGCCAGTCATGTCAGCCGGGCCGAGCTTGCCATCGCGCGCCTTCTTGGCCAGCTCACCCATCTCGGTGCTGATCTGGAAGATGCCCTTCTGGTCGGCGTCTCTGATCACCGGCACGACCAGGCCGTTCGGCGTGTCGGCGGCGAACCCGATGTGGAAGTAGTTCTTCAGCACCAACTGATCGCCGTCCAGCGAGGCATTGAACTGCGGGAACTTCTTCAGCGCGGCCACCGCGGCCTTGATCATGAAGGCGAGCATCGTGACCTTGACGCCTGACTTCTCGTTCTCCTTGTTGGTGGCCACGCGGAAGGCTTCCAGCTCGGTGATGTCGGCGTCTTCGTGGTTGGTGACGTGCGGTATCAGCACCCAGTTGCGGTGCAGGTTGGCACCACTGATCTTCTGGATGCGGCTCAGATCCTTGCGCTCGACCGGGCCGAACTTCGCGAAGTCGACTTTCGGCCAGGCCAGCAGGCCCGGGAAGCTGCCGCCGTCGCCAGCAGGCGCTGCACTCTTCTGCGCCGCCGTGGCGATGCTGCCGGCCATCACGCCCTTGACGAAGCGTTGCAGGTCATCCTGCGTGATGCGGCCTTTCGGCCCGGCGCCCACCACCTCATGCAGCGGCACGCCGAGGTCGCGCGCGAAACGGCGCACGGACGGTGACGCATGTGGGAGCGCGCCCTTGGCTGCACTCGGGTCGTGAGCTGGCATGGCGGCAGCAGGCGCTGGCGCTGCAGCCGAGACAGCGGCGGGCGCAGCCACCGCTGCCACGGCCGGCGCTGATGCCGCGGATGCAACGGGCGCGGAGGCACCGGCCACCCCTTGCAACAAGGCGATCAACGAACCCTCTTTCACCTTGTCGCCCACCTTCACCCGCAGCTCACTGATCACGCCGGCGTGTGACGACGGGATCTCCATCGAGGCCTTGTCACTCTCCACCGTGATCAGGCTTTGCTCGACCTTCACGCTGTCGCCTGGCTTGACGAAAACCTCGATCACCGCCACTTCCTTGAAGTCGCCGATGTCGGGCACAAGCACCTCGACGGGGCCGGTGGCTGCTGCGGGCGCCGCCGCCGGAGCGGCAGCGGGGGCTGGCGCAGGTGACGGTGGCGATGGCGGTGATGCCGCAGGTGCAGCAGCAGGCGCAGCCACAGCGGCAGGCGCCGCAGCGCCCGTGGCTTCCACCAGCAGCACCAGAACGCCCTGGCTGACCTTGTCGCCCAGTTTGACCTTCATCTCCTTCACCACGCCGGCATGCGACGAGGGGATTTCCATCGACGCCTTGTCGGATTCCACCGTCAGCAGGGACTGGTCGACAGCGATGGTGTCGCCCACCTTCACCAGCAATTCGATGATCTCAACGTCCTTGAAGTCGCCGATGTCCGGCACCTTGACTTCTACCGTGGCCATGTCTTGTCTCCGTTTTTTCTTATGCGTAAAGGGGATTGATCTTGTCGGCATCGATGCCGTACTTCGCGATGGCTTCGGCCACCTTGGCGGCCGGCACCGCGCCTTCGTCGCTGAGCGTCTTCAGCGCAGCCACCACGATGTAATGGCGGTTGATCTCGAAGTGCTCGCGCAGCTTGCTGCGGAAGTCGCTGCGGCCGAAGCCGTCGGTGCCCAGCACCTTGTAGGTCCGGCTGCCTTTTTCACCTTTCGGCATGAACGCCCGGATCTGCTCGGCGTAGTTCTTCATGTAGTCGGTGCTGGCCACCACCGGGCCGGCGTGCGCGGCCAGCTGCTGGGTGACATACGGCACCTTGGCTTCGGCCGTCGGGTGCAGCAGGTTCCAACGCTCGACGTCCTGGCCTTCACGGGTCAGTTCGTTGAAGCTCGGGCAGCTCCAGACATTGGCAGACACGCCCCAGTCGGCCTCGAGCAGCTTCTTCGCTTCGATGCTCTCGCGCAGGATCGTGCCGCTGCCCAGCAGATTGACGCGCAGCTTCTTCTTGGCGGCGCCCTCCTGCAGCAGATACATGCCCTTGATGATCTGCTCTTCGGTGCCTGGCTTCAGACCAGGCATCGGATAGTTCTCGTTGAGTAGCGTGATGTAGTAGTAGACGTTTTCTTGCCGTTCGACCATGCGCTTCAGGCCGTGGTGCAGGATCACACCGACCTCGTGCGCGAAGGTGGGGTCGTAGCTGATGCAGTTCGGGATGGTGCCGGCCAGGATGTGGCTGTGGCCGTCTTCGTGCTGCAGGCCTTCTCCATTCAGCGTGGTGCGGCCGCTGGTGCCACCAAGCAGGAATCCGCGCGCTTGCATGTCGCCAGCCGCCCAGGCCATGTCGCCGATGCGCTGGAAGCCGAACATCGAGTAGTAGACGTAGAACGGGATCATGATCCGGTTGTTCGTCGAGTAACTCGTCGCGGCGGCGATCCAGCTGCCCATGCCGCCGGCTTCGTTGATGCCCTCCTGCAGGATCTGGCCGTTCTCGGCCTCGCGGTAGTACATCACCTGGTCCTTGTCGACCGGCGTGTACTTCTGCCCCGCGGGGTTGTAGATGCCGATCTGCCGGAACAGGCCTTCCATGCCGAAGGTGCGCGCTTCGTCGACCAGGATCGGCACCACGCGTGGGCCGAGTGCCGCGTCACGCAGCAGCGTGTTCAAAAAGCGCACATAGGCCTGCGTCGTGCTGATCTCGCGGCCTTCGGCGGTGGGCTCGAGCACCGCCTTGAAGGTGTCCAGCGGCGGCACGGTGAACTGCTCGTCGGCCTTCGCGCGGCGCTTGGGCA
>JANXTP010000324.1 GCA_025352345.1 Burkholderiales bacterium
CGCCCTTGCTGCGAATCTCGTCCACGACCGAGCGGTCCTCGTCGGTCAAGTGCAAATCCGTCTGGCGCATGACAACACCTCCGAGCATCGATGGGCGATGATGGGAGTGTATGCATGTTCCGTTACTTGCATGTCAACGTACTAGATCCGCTTGGCTGGTCACGCCGGCTTTTTCGTCCGGCAGTTCCTGGTCACGCTCACGCGCGTGTCAAGGCCGCGGTGTCTGGCCAACGCAAGTCTGCGGGCCAAGCCCGGGCGCTCATGGCAGCAAGCGCCTGCATCACCCACTCGACCCACTCGATGCGACCCACCAGACCATCAGGCAGATAGTTTGCTGGTTTACTTTTGAGCAGTTCAAGGTGTGGCTTGAAGCAAGCGACGAAGTCGGTGTTTTGCCGCAAGGCCTTGAGCGTTTCCTGCTGGCTCATGACATGCAGGAACGCACGCAGCACGGCCATCTCGAGCTGTGCCTGAGCTTGGATGTCCTGCAATGGTGCCAACTCTGCCAGCCACAGCTGTACAGCCTTCGGCAGCCCCATGTTGCCGAGTGCTTCGATGCTTTGCGGCCATTCCTCGGTAGGTGTGATTTGCAGCCAGTCGCTGAACTCAAGCGGTGTCCAACGCACCCGCCACCCTGCTGACCGCTTCAGGAAATCAGAGATGTCGATTTCATCCCTGGCAAAAGACCCAACCTGAGCCGCGGCCGTGCGCCAACCCCATGGCGATGGCATGCAGCTGTACACGATGGACTCGCGAGCCGGCGAAGCCGCTCGGGATACCGAACCGGCACCGGCCCAGCCTGCAGGCGTCATCTGAACGACCTTGTGCAGTTTGGGCATGCTCACCGCTCGCTCGGCATCCGCTCGCTCGTGCACGAGGAGGAAGTTCGTTCGATCGGTGATCAACTGATAGTCGAGCGCGAGGCGCAGAACCTCATCGCTGGACTCGGCGCCTTGAGACGCTTTAAGGTTGTGAATGTGATCGGCAGCGGCCATCCGAGACAAGGTGTCGCTGGCATTGATCGATGGGTTGAAACGATGCCTGCCCATTTCGAAGCTCGACCCATCGATACGCCTGGCCATCAGCTGCACCTCTCCCGATGGCGCCTGGTCGAACACGGCAAACACATTCACCGTGTCGCCATCGAAGATCGACTCGGGCAGTGCCGACATCCACAGAGGCTGGCTGCCCTCAGGCCAGAGGATTTCGGCTTGATGCAGGCTGGGCTCGGCGCGCAACCGTGCAAACATCCGCATGACTGCAGGCTGCACCGCCTCACCTGGCGCCACGAATTCGCACACGCCATCGGTGGCCTCGGCCAGGCGCCGCAGGTGAGACTCTGCCGGGCTGCTGCCGATGCCGACGATGAAGAGCCGGTGGCCCGATCGTTGGGCCGATTGGATCGCTGCATCGATCTGGCTGATCCCGCCGTCGGTGATGAGCAGAACATCACAGGCCTGGGTGGCAGGCAGGGCGTAGGTGGCACTGAGTGCGTACTCCATCTCAGTGCCGCCCATGTTCGCGTCGAGCGCGGCCACCCACTCCAGCGCGCTGCTGCGCGAGATGTCCGTCGCCATCCACATGCCACGGCCCAGGTGTTCCACCTCGCCGCCGAACCGGGACAAGGAGAAACGGTCACCGGCCTTCAACCCGGTGACGATGGCCTTCAGCGCGTGCTTCGCAGCCGCGATGCTGTCGCCCAGCATGGAGCCGGAACAGTCGACGAGTATCTTGGCGCACACGGGCACGGGGTTCGGATTCGGAACTGAGGGGCAGAAGCTGGCCAGGGCCACCACGCGGCCGGGCACCGCGGCATCCCGGCCGAGGGCCGTCGCGGTGGTGTCTGTCAGCTGATCGATCACGAGCACGAAGTCCCGATCGAGGCTGCCCTTGCGGCCCAGCGACACGATCAGATGGTCCTCTCGTCTGCTCGGGACGTGAGCGACCCGGATCGGGTGACTCGGCGACGCAACCCGGCCGTAGTTCATTGCGTCGCCGATCCTCAATTCGAGGTCGAAGGGGTAATCGTCGATCAATGAGCTGTTGTCTGGCACCTGGTGCGGCTGGAGCCCTCCGTGGATCAATGCGTCCCCGTAGCGCGGTGCGATGACTGTGGGCACCATCAAGCGGAGGCTGCCCTGCTCGTAGTGCAGTGCCTGGGCGTAACGCAGCGTGACAACGCAGCTCTCCTTGCCGGCCATATTGCCCAGGTTCAGGCTGTAGCTCTGATCCACGTTGCGTTCCAGCATGATGGCGGCGTGGCCTTCGGAGAGCGCTTCTTCGTAACGGGCCTCGGCCTGTTTCTTTTCGACCACGCAGCCGAACAGGCGCTTGCCGCCCAGCACCACGTCGACGCCCAGCAGCACCGCACGCCAGGGCAGTGGAAAGGTGTAGATCACCTCGACGCTTCGCTCGGAGGGATTGACAAAGCGCTGCTCGACTCTGGCTTCGAACATCAGGCCGCGAAGTTCACCGCGCACCTCGACGCCTAGCAGCGCCATGTCCATGCCCTGTTGGGTCTTAAGCCTTGCGTAGTGCAGTGTGGTCACGGTCGAGTCCTTTCGGTGTGTGGGTGGCGATGGCGATGCGTTAACGCCGTCGATTGCGCTGTTGATCGCGCTGCTGACCGTCGGCAGAGCCTTCACTGGCCGTGCCGGGCGCACGGATGTCCTGGTAGATCGCCATGACGTCGCGGGCGAAGCGGCGGAGCAGCTCGGGCGACAGACCGGCACGACCCGGTTCGATGACGATCTCGATGCCGTCAGCCACCGTGAGGTGGCTGCACACCTCGACGGAGCCTGCTGCGCGCGGGCGCGGCGGGATCGGGGCCACTTCGCCGCGCAGCAGTTCGCGAACGCGATCGAGCGAGAGGCCCGCGGCCGTCCATTTCTTGATCAGCAGCAGTTGTTCGAGATGCCGCTGCCCGTAGCGCGCCGCGCGGGTCTCGCCTTCGGGGCGAGCGACCAGGCCGATCTGCACGTAATAGCGGACCGTGCGCAAGGGCAGATCGGTGAGCACGCACAAGTCGGCGAGCGAGTGCGAGGGATTGTCTCTAGGGGAACTTGCATTCATACAGTTTATTAAATCACTACTACTGACAATAAACAAGAGGTGGTGGCCCATTGCACCTGTTGGCGCAATGAGACCGCAGCCACTGACACCAACCGCGCGCGAAAGCGAGGGCCTCGTGGTGCCGCTGATATCGATTGGAGGCATGTCGCCCCTGTGGGTTAGGGGCAGATAGGCGGAGAGAAGCCCCGCGCGTCGCGATCTTGCGGGCGGGCTACTGATGATTCGAACTGACGGCAGATTGCCTGCACCTGGTGGCTTTGCCTACCACCTTGCATCCGCTCTCGCGCATTCCCGAGGCGGAATCGTCCTGTTCACAACTGCCCGCGTGTGAGACTGCGCAGTTGAACCTATACCTCGCTGAACCGCCCCTCAGAAACGACAAACCCGGCACTGCGGCCGGGTTTGATGTGTAGAGCTGCAGCGCTTGTCAGCGCCTGTTTCCAATTGATTTATTCGCGACCCTTGAAATCCCGTATTTTTTGTTCTTCGCTACGAACTTGCTGGTCGATGAAGTTCCAGAAATCCCAGATGCAGTTGCGAAGCCTCGGCAGGTTGCAAAAATAGTATTTGAACGGTCGCCAGCAAAGCAACAGGTCGTCCCAGCCTTGGGGGTGGGTCCAACCTTGAGGTCTTGCGCCAGCAAGAACTCCGCATGTGGACAGGCTGTCTGCCACGCCCTCCAGGCGGATCAGAGCAAACCGATGCTTTGGCTGGATTGCTTTGGGCATGGACCCTCGTTCGGAAGAGAGTCCAAGTTTCGGCCCAACTCGTTGTTTCTAGCGAACCCAGTGGCGCCGATGGCGAATGACGGGTTTGCTGAGTCAGCTTCGGACGCATTGAGTTTCACTGCCGTCCCAAAACGCGACGTTGCAGAGAGTTGGTGTTTTGGCGTCTCTGGCGGCCTCCCCCAAAATCGCGCTAGGGCTAGGGATATGGAGCAGTGGCACGTAAATAGCTTCAGTTGAGACAGGGCAAAAGCCTGAATTGCCGGGTGTAGTTCGATTGTTTTGTCAGATCCCGGACGTTAAGTTGTCGCTTTGCAGTAAAACTTTCTTCCTCAAATAGACATTCACAGGAGTTCTAAATGTCTGAACTGACTCTCAACAAGATCACGTCGCAAAAGGGGATCCCGATCGCCGAAGCGACGCGGCGCATCGCCGATCTCGGCTGGCAGCCCAGCTATGTTCAAGAAGCGTCGACCTTCCCTACCGACT
>JANXTP010000346.1 GCA_025352345.1 Burkholderiales bacterium
CGTCGGGTCCCGCCCCGGCTGCCGAGTAACTTTCATTTGCGGGCCCAAATGAAAGTCACTAAAGCAAAGGGCCTGAACACCAGACATTTGGCCTGCTCGCTTCGGCCAGCCGCCTACTTCAGCGGCTCTGGCCCGAGAACACACGCCGGGCTACTTCCGCAGTTACCTCGCTAATGTTCAAACATGCGGTCTCGCTACGCCTCGACCCTGTCGGGTCATCGGCTGGGGGTTCTTGTGCCAGAGCCTCTGCCGTTTGCCTGTAGACGCAGCGTGACGTTCAAATGTCTGGTGTTCGGGCCCTCTTTTTTGCTTACTTTTTTCTGGGCCAGCAGAAAAAGTGAGACGCCTGCCGGGGCGGAATCCCGGCGCGGTGATTGCAAGGCAAACCAAGCCCGCCGGATCAGCCGACTGCCGCCAGCGCCTGAGGCGACAACCCGGCCCTCGACCTCTCGACCATTCGCCGGTACAGCGACTCCAGGTCGTGAGCGAATCGACCGCCGTCGAACAACGGAAACGTCGAGCGCCCCTGCGCAAGGTGATCGCGCATCGCTTGCAGGCGCTCTGGCTGCTGCAACAGCCCGATCACGCCCGCCTCGTACGCGGGGGCATCGGCAAACACCAGTGGGTCCAGCCCGACCGAAGTCAGCAGGCTGGCCGCGACGCGGGAGGCGAAGGTCTCGCCGATCACCGTGGCCAGCGGAACCCCCATCCACAGCGCATCGCTGGCCGTGGTGTGGGCGTTGCACGGCCAGTTGTCGAGCATCAGATCGGCCAGCGGCAGGCGGGCCAAGTGGTCGCTGACGCTTGCCTTGGGCGCGAAGATCAAGCGTTCGGGATCAATGCCGTGGCGCGTCGCTTCGCGGCGCAGGTTGGCGGTCGCCTGCGGGTTGTCGTGCAGCAGCCAGAGCACCGCGTTCGGCACCGCCTGCAGGATGTGCATCCAGGCGCCGAAGGTCTCGGGGGTCAGCTTGAAGCTCTGGTTGAAGCACCCCAGCACCAGCGCGTGTTCCGGCAGGCCCCATTGCAGCCGATCCGAGGGCGCTGGCCGCGCGCGTTGGCTGTCGTTGGGCTGGTAGCAGTGCGGCATCTGCGCGATGCACTCGGTGTAGTGCGCCGCGTGCGACAGCGGCGTCGTGATCGCATCGCCAATGAAGTAGTCGATGCAGCGCATGCCTGTCGTGGCCGGAAAACCGAGGAAGCTGACCTGCACCGGTGCGGCCCGGTAGGCCAGCACCGGCAGTCGGCTGTCCTGCGTGTGGCCTTTCAGCTCAACCAGCACATCGATGCCGTCGGCGTGGATGCGCTGGGCCATCGTGCGGGTGTCCATCGCGCGCATGTCGACGAGATGCTCGCACGCTGCACGCACACGATGCTGCATTGCGGTGTGGTCATCGGTGCCGTAGGAATACAGCGTGACCTCGAAGTCCCGGGTGTTACGGCGCTCCAGCGCCTCGACGAACAACTGGCTGGTCGCGTGGTGGTGGAAGTCGCAGGACAGATAGCCAATGCGGATGCGGCCGGCGGCGTCGCGGGCGCGCTTCTGTGGTGGCAACGGCGTGATGTGGCCGGTGTGGAAGACGGCGGCTTGTTGCGCCACGAACTTGAACAGTTCTGGTGGATGCGGGATGCCCAGCAAGGCAAACGTGGCGCCTTCGCCAGCCTCACCGCTGCTCGGGTCGAGTTGCTGCATCGCCTCGATGGCGTCGGCGCAGGATGCATCGAAGCCGCGCCAGTCGCAGGCGTACTGCCGCATGTGGATTGCCATCAGCCGGGCCGACAGACGGGACGGCTGCAACGCCACCGTCGTCAGGAAGCTCTCGGCTGCCGAGCAGTAGTCTTTCATGTCTTTGAGCACCAAGCCGAGGCGCAGGTGCAGGCTGGCATCGCAGACATTGATCGCCATCGCCCTCAGGAACGCGTCGAGGGCCTCGTGGTGCCGCCGCAGGTGCCACATCGTCGTGCCCTGGTTGACCAGGAAGTCGAACGAGGCCTGCGCTTCGGCGTTGTCCCGTTGCTGTTCGAAGACCTCGGCCGCCTCTGGCCAGCGGTGCTGCTCTAGAAGCGAGATGGTTAGCACCTGCAGCGCACGCAAATTGACCGGGTCGTGCGTCAGGGTGCGCCGCGCTGCGTCCGTCGCAGCGGAAAGCGCTCCGGCATGCACGTTGGCAATCGCCAGCGACAGCCAATCGTTCGCGGCGAATCGGCGATCGCCCGACAGTTCGCTCAGGCCTCGTGCGGCATCGGCCCAATGCTGTGTGGTCACAAATTGGTAGGCGTTGCGTTTGGCCTGCAGGTAGGCGACATCGGCGTGCGTGTGGGCGTGGGCCATCAAAAATCCTCGGGCGAACCAGCATGTCGCGTCGGGTGACGCAGTTCGCGTGAATCTAGAGCGAGCGTCATCCCGCGGATGCGTTGAAAAGCGCGGCGCAGGCTGCGCTTATCGCCGGGACAACCCGGTCGGTTTGCAAAATTTGCTCAAGTCGCCAGACGACCAGACGAAAACATTTCCAACGAGGCGTCTGTCCCAGCCTCGGGGTCCGGAACAGCCGACCGCAGGTCCCCACAACCAATCAACGGGGGTTTGCAGGATGACTGCCGCCGGGCGCAGCCGGTCCAAGGACACACGGAAAGTGCTCAGGCACTGACCGCCCGAAGACTGGCTCGATCGGGGTGGGGCAACCCGCCTCAGTCGAGGCAAAGCCGGCGTCCACGCCGGGAGTTCATCAACCTAAGGAGCTTTCTCATGGCACTGACCATCAACACCAATGTCAATTCGCTGACGGCTCAGCGCAACTTGGCCACCAACCAGTCTTCGCTGGCGACCTCGCTGCAGCGCCTGTCATCCGGCTTGCGCGTCAACAGCGCGAAGGACGACGCTGCCGGCCTGGCTATTGCTGAGCGTCTGAATTCGCAGGTCCGCGGCCTGAACGTCGCTTCGCGCAACGCCAACGACGGCATCTCGCTGTCGCAAACCGCTGAAGGCGCGCTGGGCAAGGTCACCGATTCGCTGCAGCGCATCCGTGAACTGGCTGTCCAGTCGTCGAATGCCACCAACAGCGCCGACGACCGCAAGGCATTGCAGAACGAAGTCTCGCAGCTGCGCGATGAAATCGACCGCGTGGCCAAGAACACCACCTTCAACGGCACCAAGCTGCTCGACGGCTCGCTGACCGGCGCCACATTCCAGGTTGGTGCGGGGGCCGGCGAGAACATCACCGTTTCTTCAGTGACCAACGCGACCACGGCCAAGTTGTCGAGCGTCAACTACGGCAAGGACGACATCACCGGCATCAGCACTGGCACGGTGTCAACCTTGACATCCATTGCCGCCAATACGCTCAAGATCTCGGTGGGCGGCACTGAGTATCAGCTGGCCGGTGTCAATGAGGCCAGTTCAGCAGAACAGCGTTTGGGCCAAGTGGCAGAGGCCATCAACCGCCGTACTTCTGACACCGGTGTGACGGCATTTCTGTCGAAGCAAACCGACGGCAGCTACAGTTTGAAGCTGCGCACGGGCACGCTCGACAGCGCCGGTGTCGCCGCCGCCGTGACGACGGGTGGATTCACAGTCGCCACCACCGGCATTGCCGATGGCAGCGTGACGGTTGCCGCGTCGACCAGCGCCGGCTTGGACAGCTTGACTGTTGCGACCTCCGAAGACTCCTACCTGGCCATCAAAAACGTCGATGACGCGCTGAAGCAGGTCAACAGCGCCCGTGCCACCCTGGGTGCGGTGCAGAGCCGATTCGAGGCGGCGATTTCGAACATCGCGATCCAGGCGGAAAACACTTCGGCAGCGCGTGGTCGTATCGTCGATGCGGATTTCGCGGCCGAAACCGCCAACCTGTCACGCTCGCAAGTGCTGCAACAAGCTGGCACCGCGATCGTGGCGCAGGCCAACCAGTTGCCGCAGCAAGTGCTGCAGTTGTTGCGATAACAAGAACAAGCGGGTCGCCGCTCGCGCGGCACCCCTTTTTCTGCATGCCCGGCACTGCTGGGCATTTTTCATTTCAGCGAGCAATTAAGCGGGGGTTCACGCGGCTTATCGATCGAATGGGGCCTCAAATCGTTCTTCAGAATTCAACCCATCAACAGCGGTCTTTCTGACTGCGACGGATCCGGCAAGTGGTCGGTTCCGGCTTCTGTAGACGTTGGAGACCGACCATGGCACAGACGATCAACACGAACATCAACTCGCTGACAGCGCAACGCAATCTCAGCGCCTCGCAAAGCTCTCTGGCGACGTCGATACAGCGGTTATCGTCCGGCCTGCGCGTCAACAGCGCCAAGGACGATGCCGCCGGCCTCGCCATCGCCGAGCGGCTGAACACCCAGATCCGCGGCCTCAACGTCGCATCTCGCAATGCGAATGACGGCATCTCGCTGGCGCAGGTCGCGGAAGGTGCGCTCGGCAAGGTCAGCGACTCGCTGCAACGCATCCGTGAACTGGCGGTGCAATCGGCCAATGCAACCAACAGCGCCGGCGATCGCGCTGCGCTGCAATCCGAAGTGGCGCAATTGACCGATGAAGTCAACCGCGTTGCCAAGCAGACTTCGTTCAATGGCACAAAACTGCTCGACGGCAGCTTCACCGCGGCCACTTTCCAAATCGGCGCCAACTCGGGCGAGGCGATCACCATCGCAGCACTGACCAATGTCACCACCGACGGGCTGTCGAACGTCACCTATGGCTCGGGTGACGCCACCAACATCAGCAGCGCCGGGATATCGACCCTGACCGCCGTCGCCAGCGGCACGCTGGCGATCTCGGTCGCGGGAACCGAATACAAATTGTCCGGTCTGGCCGTTGCGCGCAGCCCGGAAGAACGCCTGGGCCAGGTGGCCGAAGCCATCAACCGGCGCACCTCCGACACCGGCGTGACGGCCTACCTGTCGAAGCAGACCAATGGTGAGTACACGTTGGCGTTCCGTTCGAGCGCCGTCGACACAGCGACCGCCACCGCAGCGTCCGTGACCTTCGGTGGCTTCAGCGTGGCGACGACCGGCATCGACAACACGAGTGCCACCATAGCGTCGACCAATGTCACCGGGTTCAGCGCCCTGTCGGTGGGAAGCACCGAAACCGCCTGGCTCGCGATCAAGCAGGTCGACGACGCGCTTGAGCAGGTCAACAGCGCGCGTGCCACGCTGGGCGCGGTGCAGAGCCGCTTCGAAACCGCGGTGTCGAACATCGCGATTCAGTCGGAAAACACGTCTGCCGCGCGCGGTCGCATCGTCGATGCCGACTTCGCGACGGAAACCGCGAACCTGTCGCGAGCGCAGATCCTGACGCAGGCTGGCACCGCCATTGTTGCGCAGGCCAATAATCTCCCTCAGCAGGTGCTCAAGCTGCTGCAAGGCTGATCCGGCGCGCTGCGTTTTCGCGCTGGCACGCGACCCACGCGGTCCGATCGGGCTGGGTGGGTCGTTGTCGTTTTGTGCTCAAGTTTCAGCGCGCAACACCGATAGCCCACGAACACTGAAGGAGCGTTCTGATGACATCTCTTGCAACTCCGGGCATCGGAAGCGGTATCGATGTCAACGGCATCGTCGACAAGCTGGTCGCTATCGAGCAAGCTCCAGTGGACTTGCTGACCAAGGCGAAGACTGCGTTGCAGGCGAAGTTGTCGTCGTTCGGCCTGCTGCAGAGCTACACCACCAACCTCCACGATGCAGTGGCCCGGTTGGCCGATCCCACCCTTTGGCAACAGACCACGGCGCTGACCACCGACCCGAGTTCGGTGTCGGCCACCTCGACCGCCGCGGCGCTGGCCGGCACCTACAGTGTTCAGGTTTCGCAGCTCGCGCAGGCACAGTCGCTGGCCTCCGGTGTGTATGCCAGCAGCACGGCATCGGTCGGAACGGGGACGCTGACGATCGAGCTCGGCAGCTACAGCGCAGGCAATG
>JANXTP010000348.1 GCA_025352345.1 Burkholderiales bacterium
TGTTCCTGACCGAGAGAAAATGATCCAAGACATCATCCGATGCAACATCACTTCGATGCCAATGATGTGCAGTTTCGAACCCTCGATGCAGGTTTTGCCCACATACTCCCTTAGCAGGGGAGCACCTTCGGCCACTCGGTCACAGCTCCGCAGACATCGACGTTCGATTCTAGCTGCTTGCCATCGGCTTCATGCTCGGGCCGGCGCCTGTTCCAGGTCGAACGCCTTGTGCAGCGCGCGCACGGCCAGCTCCATGTACTTCTCGTCGATGACGACGCTGGTCTTGATCTCGCTGGTGGTGATCATCTGGATGTTGATGCCCTCTTCGCTGAGGGTGCTGAACATCTTGCTGGCCACGCCCACGTGCGAGCGCATGCCGATGCCGACGATGCTGACCTTGCAGATCTTGGTGTCGCCCGACAGCGTGGCCGCGCCGGTCTTCGGCAGCACCGCCGACTTCAGCAGGTCCATCGTGCGGGCGTAGTCGTTGCGGTGCACGGTGAACGAGAAATCGGTCTTGCCGTCGTGCGACACGTTCTGGATGATCACGTCGACGTCGATGTTCGCGTCAGCCACCGGGCCGAGGATCTGGAAGGCGATGCCTGGCTTGTCGGGCACGCCGATCAGGCTGATCTTGGCCTCGTCGCGGTTGAAGGCAATGCCCGATACGACGGCTTGTTCCATTTTTTCGTCCTCCTCGAAAGTGATCAGCGTGCCCGACTTCGCCTCTTCAGCGATGTCGATGTCCCACGGCGTGAAGCTCGACAGCACGCGCAGCGGTACGCGGTACTTGCCGGCGAATTCCACCGAACGGATCTGCAGCACCTTGGAGCCGAGGCTCGCCATTTCCAGCATCTCTTCGAAACTGATGGTCTGCAGTCGGCGTGCCTCGGGCACGATGCGCGGGTCGGTGGTGTAGACGCCGTCGACGTCGGTGTAGATCAGGCACTCGTCGGCCTTCAGCGCGGCTGCCATCGCCACGGCCGAGGTGTCCGAGCCGCCACGACCCAGCGTGGTGATGTTGCCGAGATCGTCAACCCCTTGAAAGCCGGTGATCACGACCACCTTGCCGGCCGCCAAGTCGGCACGCACGCGCTGGTCGTCAATGCTCTGGATGCGGGCCTTGGTGTAGGCGGAATCGGTCTTGATCGGTACCTGCCAGCCGGCGTAGCTGACGGATTGAACTCCTTCGGCTTGCAAGGCGATGGCCAGCAGGCCGACCGACACCTGCTCACCGGTCGCGGCGATCAGATCGAGCTCGCGCATCAGATCGGGCGAACTGCGCTCGGGCGACAGCTCTTTCGCCAGACCGAGCAGGCGATTCGTCTCGCCGCTCATCGCCGACGGCACCACCACCATCTGGTGACCGGCGCGCGCCCACTTGGCCACGCGCCGGGCGACGTTCTTGATGCGCTCGGTGGACCCCATCGAGGTGCCGCCGTATTTGTGTACTGTCAGGGCCATGGGATTCGGTGCATCGCAGCGGTGCGCACACGGCTGCTGGGTTCGGGAAAGCCCTGCATTTTACAAGGGCTGGCGCTGCGCCTGGCGGCAAACCATCATGCTGACTCGGAGGGCTCCCAACGCATCGTCACTTGCGGCTGTCCGGGCAGGCCGATCACCCGTGCATCGATGCCCAGGCCCGGCACAAACACCAGTTGCCCGCCGCTGTACAGCAGCGGTCCGGAGCGCTGCCAGGCAGGCAGTTCGGCCGCCTGAAACTGCTTCTTCAAGCTGCGCGCGGGCCGCCCGATCCCCGCCTGAAAGCGCTCGCCGCCCGATCGCTCGCGCAACGCGAGCTGTGCCAACCAGGCCAGCGGCACACCGCCCTCCTTCACCCGCGCCACCTGCAAGCGGCCACCCCATCCAGGCAGGCGATAGGTGCCGACGCGGCGGATGCTGAGCGTCGATTCCAAGACCTTCGCCTCGCCCGACACGATGGCCGCAGACCGCCACGTCAGATGCCCCCGGTACCGCCGCAGCAGCCCACTTGCCAGCGGCCACGAGGCGGCACCGTCACCGAACAGCTCGTCGTTCAGACGCGTGATCAGCGTGGCGGGCGGCGTGGCACCAGTCTGGCGGTGCAGCCAGGCGCGCAACGCGTTGACCCGGCGCGCGATCGACAACGCCTGCAGCCCAGACAGCGTCAGGCCGTCATCACCAGAGATCTTCGACAGGTCATCCACCGCCACCTCGTCGAGGCACGCAGTCGCCTGCTGCGCCCAGGTCGCCGCAGCAGCCAGTGCAGGCTCTGCGTCGGGAAAGGCCTGTTCCAGCGCAGGCCAAACACGGTGGCGCAGCCGGTTGCGTGCGTAGCGCTCATCGGTGTTGCTGTCGTCATCGATGTAGGCGAGCCCCTGCGATTGCACGTAGGCCTCGATTGCGCGGCGCGGTGTGTCCAGCCACGGGCGCGCCCAGTGCAGGCCGTCGCGCAGGGCGCTGCGCGGCATGCCCGACAGCCCTGCGACACCGGCCGAGCGCAGCGCCTGCAGGATCAGCGTCTCTGCCTGGTCGCGGCGATGGTGCGCCAGCAGCAGCAGCTCGGCGCCGTGCGCAGGGGCCATGCGCTTCAGCGCGGCATAGCGCTCGCGGCGCGCCCAGGCTTCGATGCTGTCGCCGGGCTGCGGTTGGCTGCGCAGCCGGGCCGCTGCAAACGAGATCGGCAGCCCATCGGCCGCCCAGCGTTTGCATTGATGGCGACAGTGGCGCTCCCAGGCATCGGCGTACATGCTGAGGCGATGGTTGACATGCAGTGCGACAACCGCCACGCCAAGATGACGCGCTGTGACCAGCGTGACATGCAGCAGTGCGGTGGAGTCACGACCGCCGCTGTAGGCGATGGCCACACAGGAGGACGGCGGCGAAGACCTCACGCGCCGCCGCCTCGGGCGCTCAACGGTCGGTGGTGTCGGTGAACCGGCCGTAGGTCTGCAGCCGCTCGTAGCGGCGCTGCAGCAGTTCCTTCGGCTTCAGGTCGCTGACCTGGCGCAGCGCATCGTTCAAGGCGCGCTTGAGTTGCGCGGCCATCGCCTTGATGTCGCGGTGGCCACCGCCGACCGGCTCGTTGACGATCTTGTCGACCAGGCCCAGCGCCTTCAGGCGGTGCGCGGTGATGCCAAGCTGTTCGGCGGCATCGGCGGCTCTCTCCGATGTCTTCCACAGGATGGAGGCGCAACCTTCCGGCGAGATCACCGAATAGATCGAGTACTGCAGCATCAACAGCTGGTCGCCGACGCTGAGCGCCAAGGCGCCACCGGAGCCGCCCTCACCGATGATGGTGACGACGATCGGCACCTCGAGCTGGGCCATCTCGAAGATGTTGCGGCCGATCGCTTCCGACTGACCGCGCTCCTCGGCACCGATGCCGGGGTAGGCGCCCGGCGTGTCGACGAAGCTGAAGATCGGCAGGCCGAATTTCTCGGCCAGCTTCATCAGGCGGAGTGCCTTGCGATAGCCCTCGGGCCGCGACATGCCGAAATTGCGCACGCCGCGCTCGCGGGTATCGCGGCCCTTCTGGTGGCCGATCACCATGCAGGCCTGGCCGTTGAAGCGAGCCAGGCCACCGACGATGGACTGGTCGTCAGCGAAGTGCCGGTCGCCGTGCAGTTCGTGGAAGTCGGTGAAGATTTCGTTGACGTAGTCCAGCGTGTACGGCCGCTGAGGGTGACGGGCGATCTGCGTCACCTGCCACGGCGTCAGGCTGGCAAAGATGTCCTTGGTGAGCTGCAGGCTCTTCTTGCTGAGGCGGTCGATCTCTTCGGAAATGTCGACCGCCGACTCGTTCTGCACGTAACGCAGTTCGTCAATCTTCGTTTCGAGATCGGCCACCGGCTGCTCAAATTCAAGAAAGTGTCTTTTGCTCATCCGTGTGGCTACTCGCAGTATCCGTCGGCATCAGGTGCGCAACAGCTCAATAGTCTACCGGCACCGGGTAGAGACTGCGCCAGATGTACCAGGTGGCGACCGAACGGAACGGCGCCCAGGCATCGCCGACCTCCCGAGCCTCGGCGCGCGACACCGGCTCGCCGCTGAAGTAGTTGACGCTGATGCCCTTGATCAATCCGACATCGTCCAGAGGCAGCACGTTCGGCCGGGCCAGGTGGAACATCAGGAACATTTCGGCTGTCCAGCGACCGATGCCGCGGATTGCCACCAGCTCGTCGATGATCGTTTCGTCGTCCATCTCCGCCCAGTGCCGCTCGTGCACTGAGCCGGTTGCGAAATGCTGCGCCAGGTCGTTCAGGTACTCGACCTTGCGCGCCGACAGGCCCGCTGCACGCAGCGCCGGGGCCCGCAACTTCAGCACAGAGGCCGGTTGCAGATGGACCGCGCCGTCGGGCACCACCGCCACGAAGCGATCCCACACGGTTTGCGCTGCCTTGACCGAAATCTGCTGGCCGACGATGGAACGCGCCAGCGTGGTGAACGCGTCACCGCGGCCCTTCAGGTGGGTGTTGCCGCATTTCGGAATCAGCTTGCGCATCACCCGGTCGCGCTTGACCAGGTGTTTGCATGCGTCTTCCCAGTAGGCCGGTGGCGAGGTCACCGCAGCTGAGACGGTCATGCCTTGACCCAAGTGGTGCCTTGCGGGGAGTCCTGCAGCACGATGGACTGCGCCGCGAGCTCTTGCCGGATCTGATCGGCGCGTACGAAATTGCGCGCCGCCTTCGCCGCCTGACGCTCGGCGATCAAGGCATCGATGCGCGACTCGTCCAGCCCGCTGCCGGCCTGCAGGAAGGTTTGTGCGGGCTGCTGCAGCAAGCCGAGGACGCCGCCCAGCGACCTCAGCAGCCGCGCGGCATGCGGCGAGCGGGTGCGATTGACTTCGCCCGCCAGGTCGAACAGCACCGCGACGGCGCCGGGCGTGTTGAAGTCCTCGTTCATCTCGGCGCGGAAGGTGGCGGCTTGCGGCTGCGTCCAGTCGATGGCGGTCTGCGCATCATCGGCCGCATCGACGCTGGCAAGGGCGGTGTAAATCCGCCGCAGGGCATGCCGCGCATCGTCGAGGTTGGTGTCGCTGAAGTTGAACGGGCTGCGGTAGTGGGTGCGCAGCATGAAGAAGCGTATGGTTTCGCCGTCGTAACGCGTGAGCACGTCACGGATGGTGAAGAAGTTGCCCAGCGACTTCGACATCTTCTCGTTGTCGACGTTGAGGAAGCCGTTGTGCATCCAGACGTTGACGTACTTGTGGCCCGATGCACCTTCGCTTTGCGCGATCTCGTTCTCGTGGTGCGGGAACTGCAGGTCGAGGCCGCCGCCATGGATGTCGAAATGCTCGCCGAGCAGCGCGCAGCTCATCGCCGAGCACTCGATGTGCCAGCCAGGGCGGCCCAGGCCGAACGGGCTCTCCCACTTGGCGTCGGCCGGCTCACTCTCCTTGGCCGACTTCCACAGCACGAAGTCCAGCGGATCGTCCTTGCCATCGAGCACGGCCACGCGTTCGCCGGCGCGCAGCTGATCGATCGACTTGCCGGACAGCCGCCCGTAAGCCGGGAACTTGCGCACCGCGTAGTTGACGTCGCCATGGGGCGATCGGTACGCCAGGCCCTTGGCTTCGAGCGTGCCGATCATCTTCAGCATCGCCGGCACGTGCTCGGTGGCGCGGGGCTCGTGCGTCGGCGGCAGGATGCCGAGTGCGGCCACATCCCGGTGCATCGCGATGGTCATCTCGTCGGTCAGCTGGCGGATCGGGATGTTGCGTTCGACGGCGCGCTTGATGATCTTGTCGTCGATGTCGGTGATGTTGCGCACATAGGTGACGTCGTACCCCAGCTCGCGCAGCCAGCGGCAGGTGACGTCGAAGGCCATCATGAAACGCGCATGGCCGACATGGCACAGGTCGTAGATCGTCATGCCGCAGACGTACATCCGCACTTGGTTGGCATCGATCGGGGTGAACACCTCTGTCTCGCGGGACAGGGAATTGAAGATGCGCAAGGTCATGGACAAGGTCGCAAGGATTGCGGCATCGCAGCGCGCCGCATCGGAATGCCTACAGGGAACCGGGGCCGCGATTGTGCAGCGTGGTCACATCGGTGCAGAGCAAGAACAGCGCCCGCACCGAACGATTTCTGCTGGAGGCAGCGCACCTACAATCGATGAAACTCAGTATACCGGCGTGCTTTCGAGCGCATGCAGCATGCGCTGCGCCCTTCACGCTCCACCTCTCGATCGGCCCCTGAACCCATGTCCCTCGTTCGACGCCTGCAACTTGCTTTTGCGACCACGTGCCTGTTGCTGTCGGCTGGCACTGTCCATGCCGCCGCCGACGTGGCGAGCCTCACCCAGCTGTTCCGCTCTGGCCAGCAAACCGAGGCGTTCACGCAGATCGACGCCCTGCTCGCCACGAAATCGGATCGCCCCGATCTGCGCATGCTCAAGGGCGTGCTGCTGGTCGACGCACGCCGCACCGATGAGGCGCTGGTCGTGTTCCAGCAACTGACCGAAGACTTCCCCGAAGTGCCCGAGCCGTACAACAACCTCGCGGTGCTGTACGCAGCGCGGGGTGATTTCGACCGGGCGCGCCTGGCACTCGAAGGCGCATTGCGCGCCAACCCCGGCTTCGCGACCGCGCACCAGAACCTCGGCGACGTGTATGCGCAGCTGGCGCAGCTGTCCTACCAGCGGGCGCTGAAGGCCGACCCGACCAACACGGACATCCCGCCACGGCTGTCACTGCTGCGCAAGCTGACCGACCCAGCGGCTCGTCCAGCGACGCCCTGATTGGCGATCACCCTTCTTTTTGAGAGACATTTCATGCGTTCAAGATTTCTTGCCGGCATCGTGGCTGCGGTGCTCTCGGCGGCGGCGGCCACCTCGGCTTTCGCCCAGAAGGTCACCATGACCACCAGCCTCGGTGACGTCGTCATCGAGCTCAACGCCGCTAAGGCGCCGAAGACGGTCGATAACTTCTTGCAGTACGTGAAGGCCGGGCAGTACGACGGCACGGTGTTCCACCGCGTGATCGAGAACTTCATGATCCAGGGCGGCGGATTCTCGCCCGATCTGAAAGAGAAACCGACCCGTGCGCCGATCCCGCTGGAGGCGCGCAACGGCCTGAGCAACAGCCGCGGCACGCTGGCGATGGCACGCACCTCGGACCCCAATTCCGCGACCGCGCAGTTCTTCATCAACGTGCAGGACAACACCTTCCTCGACGCCGCGAAGTCGCCCGACGGCAACGGCTACGCGGTCTTCGGCAAGGTGGTGTCAGGCATGGACGTGGTCGACCGCATCCGCCTGGTGCAAACCGCCAACCGCGGTCCGTACCAGAACGTGCCGCTGCAGCCGGTGACCATCATCAAGGCGACGGTTGCGCCCTGAGCGCGCCGCCGACATCGAATTCCCAACCCGACGACACCCACACCATGGCAACCCAAGTTGAACTGCACACCTCACACGGCCTGATGCTGATCGAGCTCGACGACGTGAAGGCACCGCTGAGCACCGCCAACTTCCTCGCTTACGCACGCAAGGGCTTCTACGACGGCACCATCTTTCACCGCGTGATCAAGGGCTTCATGGTCCAGGGCGGCGGCTTCGAACCCGGCATGAAACAGAAATCCAGCGATGCGCCGATCCAGAACGAGGCCAACAACGGGCTGAAGAACCAGCGCTACACGCTGGCGATGGCACGCACCTCCGATCCACATTCGGCCACCGGCCAGTTCTTCATCAATGCCAACGACAACGAGTTCCTGAATTTCAAGGCCGAGACGTCGAGCGGCTGGGGCTACGCCGTGTTCGGCAAGGTGGTGGCGGGCACCGAGGTGGTCGACGCGATCGAAGGCGTGAAGACAGGCCGCAAGGGCTTCCACGACGACGTGCCGAATGACGATGTGGTGATCGTCAAGGCCGTGGTGGTCTGAACCCGTGACGACAGCCGGCCCGCTTGCGCTGCCCACCTTCTGGGAGATGCAGGCGGCGCCCGAGTGGCGCACGATCGACTTCGTCAGCGATCTGCACCTGGCCGAAGACACACCGCGCACCTTCGACGCGTTCGCGTCCTACCTCCGACAGACCCGCGCCGATGCGGTGTTCATCCTCGGCGACCTGTTCGAGGTGTGGGTCGGTGACGACGCCCGTCACGATGGCTTTGAGGCCCGCTGCACCGAGGTGCTGTGTGAGGCGTCCACGCGATGCGCCATGGGTTTCATGGTCGGTAACCGGGACTTTCTGGTCGGTGCCGACATGCTGAAAGCCTGCGGCGTGCTGGCGCTGGCCGACCCAACCGTGATGATGGCCTTCGGCGAACGGGTGATGCTCACCCACGGTGATGCGCTTTGCTTGGCAGATGTGCCGTACCAGCGTTTTCGCGCGATGGTGCGCAATCCGGCCTGGCGCCGCGATTTCCTGGCGCGCCCGCTGGCCGAGCGACGCCGCGCCGCGCGCGAGGTGCGCGACGAGAGCGAGCGCCGGCAACGGGAGCAGATGGCCGGCCGCGATGCCGACATCGACATGGCCACCGCGGTGCGCTGGATGCATGAAGCCGGCGCACCACTGCTGATCCACGGGCACACCCACCGGCCCGGTAGCGATGGGTTGGCGCCGGGCTTCGTGCGCCATGTGCTCAGTGATTGGGACCTCGATCAGGCCAGCAGCCCACCACGCGCAGAAGTGCTGCGCTGGACCGCAGCCGGGCTGAAGCGCTTGTCACTGGCACAGGTCACCGAACGCTGAGCGTGCTGGCCGGGGCGCAGGCCGCATGGCGACGCTGGCGCGACGACCGCGCCTGTCGCCAGCGCGCCATCCCGGATGCGCTGTGGCAGCTGACGCTGGCACGCTACCCCTTCCTCGGCTGGCGAACGGCCGACCAACTGACGCGGCTGCGGCGTCTGGCCACGCTGTTCCTCGCGCGCAAGGAATTCAGCGGCGCGCAAGGTTTGATGGTGACCGACGAGATGGCGGTGGCGGTTGCCGCGCAAGCCGTGCTGCCGATCCTGAACCTCGATGGCGGCCTGGATCTGTACGCGGGCTTCGTCGGCATCGTGGTGCACCGCGATGCGGTGGTGGCGGCGCGCGAGGTCATGGACGCCGACGGCGTGGTGCACGAATACGACGAGGAGCTGGCCGGCGAAGCGATGCAGGATGGCCCGGTGATGCTGTCATGGCAAGACGTCGAGGAAGCTGTGGAAGGGTCAAGTCAGGCAGGCTGCGCCTACAACGTGACCATCCATGAATTCGCACACGTCATCGACATGGTCAACGGGGGCGCCGATGGCGTACCGCCGCTTCTCGGCCGCGCGGCGCGACAGCACTGGATCGAGGTGATGGAAGCGGCGTACACCGATTTCTGCACGCAGGTCGATGCACAGCGTCAGACATCGATCGATCCTTACGCTGCCGACTCGATCGAAGAATTCTTCGCCGTGGCTGTGGAGACTTTCTACGTCCAGCCACTGGAACTGCAGCGGGCCGCACCGTCGGTGTATCGCCTCTTCGTCGCCTATTTTCACGAGGACCCAGCCCGCCATTCAGCGCGGTGAACCGAACGCCCATGAAAAAGCCGGGGCGTCTGACGACCGCCCCGGCTGTTCAAGCCACTCAGAGAGACCACTCAGGCGGTCGCTGACTCCGCCTTCGGCTTGTCGCTTTTCTTCACCGGCTGGATGTCCAACACCACCTTGCCTTCAACATCGACGTCCACCGTCAGGCGGCCACCATCAACCAAGCGGCCGAACAGCAACTCGTCGGCCAGTGCACGACGGATCGTGTCCTGGATCAGGCGTTGCATCGGGCGTGCGCCCATCAGCGGATCGAAGCCGTTCTTCGCGAGGTTCTTGCGCAGCGCATCGGTGAAGGTGACATCGACCTTCTTCTCGGCCAACTGGCCTTCGAGCTGCAGCAGGAACTTGTCGACCACGCGCAGGATGATGGCCTCGTCCAGCGCGCGGAAGCTGACCACCGCGTCGAGCCGGTTGCGGAATTCCGGGGTGAACATGCGCTTCACATCGGCCATCTCGTCGCCACGCTCGCGCGGGTTGGTGAAGCCGATGGTTGCCTTGTTCATGATCTCGGCGCCCGCGTTGGTCGTCATCACGATGATCACGTTGCGGAAGTCGGCCTTGCGCCCGTTGTTGTCGGTCAGCGTGCCGTGGTCCATCACCTGCAGCAGCACGTTGAACACGTCCGGGTGAGCCTTCTCGATCTCATCGAGCAGCAGCACGCAATGCGGCTTTTTGGTGACGGCCTCGGTCAACAGGCCACCCTGATCAAAACCGACATAGCCCGGAGGCGCGCCGATCAGGCGGCTGACCGCGTGGCGCTCCATGTACTCGCTCATGTCGAAGCGGATCAGATCGATCCCCAGAATGAAAGCGAGCTGCTTTGCGACCTCGGTTTTGCCGACGCCGGTCGGGCCGGAGAACAGGAACGAACCGATCGGCTTGTCGGGCTTGCCCAGGCCGGAGCGCGCCATCTTGATCGCTGCGGCCAGCGCTTCGATCGCCGGCTCCTGACCGAACACCACGCTGTTCAGATCGCGGTCCAGGCTCTTGAGCTTCGAGCGATCGTCATTCGACACGCTGGCCGGCGGGATGCGCGCGATCTTCGCGACGATCTCCTCGACCTCGTTGCGGGTGATGGTCTTTTTCTGCTTGCTCTTGGGCAAGATGCGTTGCGCTGCACCGGCTTCGTCGATCACGTCGATCGCCTTGTCGGGCAGATGGCGGTCGTTGATGAACTTGGCCGACAGCTCGGCAGCTGCCTGCAGTGCGCCGAGAGCGTATTTGACGCTGTGGTGTTCCTCGAAACGCGATTTCAGCCCCTTGAGGATTTCGACCGTTTCCTCGACCGATGGCTCAACCACGTCGACCTTCTGGAAGCGGCGTGACAGTGCCGCGTCTTTCTCGAAGATGCCACGGTACTCGGTGAAGGTGGTCGCGCCGATGCACTTCATCGCGCCCGAGCTGAGGGCGGGCTTGAGCAGGTTGCTGGCATCGAGCGTGCCCCCCGAGGCCGCACCGGCGCCGATCAGCGTGTGGATCTCATCGATGAACAATACTGAATTGGGCTGGTCCTTCAACACCTTCAAAACGCCCTTCAAGCGCTGCTCGAAGTCACCGCGGTACTTGGTACCCGCCAGCAAGGCGCCCATGTCGAGCGAATACACCGTGGCATTGGCCAGCACTTCCGGCACGTCGCCTTCGGTGATGCGCCAGGCCAGGCCTTCGGCGATCGCCGTCTTACCCACGCCCGCCTCGCCGACCAGCAGCGGGTTGTTCTTGCGCCGACGGCACAGGATCTGGATGACGCGCTCGACCTCGTGTTCACGCCCGATCAACGGATCAATCTTGCCCTCGCGGGCGAGCTGGTTGAGGTTCTGGGTGTACTGATCCAACGGTGAGCCCTTGACATCGGAATCCTCTTTCTCGCCGTCAGAGGAACTGCCGTTGTCGGCGGGCTTGACGGGCTCGGGCGGATCGGATTTCTTGATGCCGTGTGCGATGAAATTGACCACATCCAGCCGCGTGACGCCCTGCTGGTGCAGGTAATACACAGCGTGCGAATCCTTCTCGCCGAAGATCGCGACCAGCACGTTGGCACCGGTGACTTCCTTCTTGCCACTGCCCGTGGACTGCACATGCATGATCGCGCGCTGGATCACTCGCTGGAAGCCGAGCGTGGGTTGGGTATCGACCTCGTCGGTGCCGCCCACGGTGGGCGTGTTCTCCTTGATGAATTGCGCCAGACTCTTGCGCAAATCATCGACATCGGCCGAAGTGCTGCGCGCCTGTTCGGCCAATGTCGATGATTTGCGCAAGAGTCTGGCGCAATTCATCAAGGAGAACACGCCCACCGTGGGCGGCACCGACGAGGTCGATACCCAACCCACGCTCGGCTTCCAGCGA
>JANXTP010000361.1 GCA_025352345.1 Burkholderiales bacterium
CCGACACGCTGGTCATCTTGAAATCGGCGGTCGAGAGCATGCCGCGTTCGATCTTGCTCGATGCTGACACCAGGTCATAGGCAAACCCTTCGCTGAACACATCGCGAAAGTCCAAGGTTAGGCGGCGCGGCAGCGCCTGCAGGCTCATGATGCCGAGCAGTTTGCCGACGCCCGGGTCGGCCTTGAGGAACTGCCCGGCGGCCACCGACAGGTTGATCTGGCCGGTCAGGCTCGGGTAGTCCATCGCCAGCGGCGAGCCGTCCCAGGCGATCTGCCCCGACATGCCGCCCTTGCCACCCTTGACCACCTTGCCAAAGCCCAGTCGGTCGATCAACGCGCCGCCGTTGCTCAGTTCAAGCTTGAAGTTCAGCATCACCCGACGCACGTTGGCGGGCGAGGCAGATGCGGCAGAAGCGCCCACCGGCAGGCTGGCATTTCCGGCCACCGCCGCCCAGTTGCCGCTGGCGGTGAGGCGCGCCTCGGGCGTGGTCAGCGCGAGGCGCGTCAACCGCCATTCGCGGGCACCGGTGCGATTGACCGCATCCAATTCCAGCCGCCCGAGCCGCTTGCCGCGCAGTTCCAGGTCGTCAACGACGATGTCAAGCGCGGGAACGGATGGCGTGGGCTGGTCGAGCAGCGTCTCGACGTCGGCTGCGTCCTCCTTCGGCAACGACAGCCGCGTCAGCCGGGCATAGAGCCGCCCCGCCGAACCGGCAGCGCCGGGCTGGCCGTTGTTGGTCGACGGAGCCGAGACCGCACGCGGCGGTCGGTACTCGATGACGCCACTGGCCTGCTCCGATTCGAGGTTGACCCGCCACAGCGACCCCTCCAGCGCGACCTTGGCCACCACCTGATTCAGCCGGTGGCTGCCGATCTGCACCTCCTGTGCGCGCAGACCGATGGTGGTGGGCAGGTAGCTGCTGGACGCCGATGTCGTCGCGCTGGCCTCACTGCCCGCCGCGGCGCTCGACAATACAGTCATGCCCTCCATCAACCGCTGCCAGTCGCCCAGGTTCAGGCTCGGCATGTTGAGCGTCGCCGCGACACCGGACGCGGGCATCTGAGCCGGCTCCATCACGCCGATGCCACCACGCAGCACCTTGGGGCTGGCTGCGGAGACATCGCGCACGTACTGCGCCTGCAGCAGGCTGCCAAGGTCGAGGCGGATGAAGTCGCGGGCGGCGGAGGTGGGGGCCGTTGACACATCGGCGACCGCTGCCGTCTGGAAACGCAGCGCCAGCGGTGCGTCGGCCGCCTTGCGCAAGGGCGGCGACAATTCACTGGTCAGGCCCAGGAGGCTGCTGGTGACCAGCAGATCGGGCTTGCCGTTTAGCAGGTTCAATGCCGCGCGGTACGCCGTCTGGCCGCTCAACGAGGCGGCGAGGCGGGCCACCGGACTGCCGACATCGCTGCTGCGCCGCAGACCGTCGGCGGTCACCGTGCCCTGCGCAGCGAAGCGCATGGCACCGTCGGGCTGCAGGCCGCCGTCGATGTTCACCTCGCCGCCCAACAACTTGCCGGCACCGCCGACGATGGAAAACCCCTGCTGCGAGAAATCGATGCGGCCGCGTGCGCCGCTGAGCATCGGTGTGTCGGGGCGCAGCCGGAAATCACTGGCCGTCAATGCGACGCTGCCGCGCACCGCCGTGGCGGGCGGATCGGCCAGCGGCACCGTCAGCGTCAGCTTCAGGTCGGCGTTGCCGGTGGCGGTGCTTTGGGACAGCGCGTTGCCGATCCAACCGCCCACGGGCGACGCATTGACGAAGCGCAGCAGGTCGGCCAGGCCGCCGCGCCCCGCACCCTCGAGCACCAGCACCGGCCGCTCGTCCAGCCGCTTGATGCCCCCTTGCACACCGGTCAGTTGCACCCCCTGCGTGTGCGCCCGGGCGTTACGTATCTCTATCGACAGCCGATCGAAGACCAGCTCGCCACTCAGCGCCTCCAGCGCCGGCCACGGCGAGGTGTAGGCCGGCTCGGCAGCGCTCGCTGGCAGGCTGGGCACATAAGCGAAGCTGAGGTCCTTGACCTGCCCTGCAATGCGGAATTCGCCGTCGCTGTGCGCGTCGGCGAACGGGAAGTCTTTCAGATCGCCCTTGACGCGGAAATTGACCTGCGCCAAACGACCCGCCTGTACCGCATGCTCGACGTAGTGACGCGCATCGGCGCCGATGCCCAGCGGCAGGTAGCGCGCGACCCGCGCGGCGTCGGCCTCGGTCAGCAGACCCTCGAGATCAAGCCGGCCGGGATACCGTGAATCATCACCGTGGGCGCTCGCAGCCGTCGCGGTGCCGGTCGCCCAGCTGCCCTGGAATTCGCCCTGCAGATCGGCATTGGCAAAGCGGGCTTGCTGCACCTTCACCGTCACCCGCGGTGGCGTGCCGGGCGTGGTCGGGGCATCGAGGTGCCAACTCAGCGCGGCATCGAGGCGATCCAGTGGCAGCAGCGGCTCGGCGAACACACCGGGCAGATCCAGCTCACCCTGCTTCATCGCGAGACTCACGTTGCCGCCGCGTTCGTTGGCGCTCAGGACCAGATCGGCATTGCGCACACCCGGCCGGCCGATGTCCAACGGATCGGCCGCCACCGCCGACGCCAAGACCAGGCCGCTGACCGTGGCGCGCAGTTCATAGCGCGGTGGCAGGGCCCAGCGCACGGCCGATGAGGCAGCGGCACTCGCCACCTGCGGCGTCGCCGTGGCATCGGCCACCAGCGCGCCTTCCCAGCGCAGGCTGAAGCCCTCGACACGTCCCTGCGGCTTCAGCTCGGTCAGCCAGTGGTCGGTGATCTCACCGAGCTGCAACCGTTGCGTCACTTGGGCGAGCAAAGCGAGGTCCAGGTGATCGGCGCTCAGTTCGCCACTGGTCAGCTCGCCTGTGGGCGACTGCTGCCAGCGCAGCGCCGCCGTGCTGGCTGGCCAACGCAGACCCTCCGGGGTGGCAAAGCCGACCTGGTGGGCCTCCAGCGCCACACCCTGGGCATCGCGTTGCCCGACCAGCCGCCCCGACA
>JANXTP010000364.1 GCA_025352345.1 Burkholderiales bacterium
GTTCCTTGTCGCCACGGAACTCCGGCACCGACAGATCGTAATCCCGCACGATCGCCAGCCCGGCCGGGAATTCCGCCACGATCAGGCTGCGCACCCGCTCGCAGACTTCATGGATGTTGACGTCGCCGACGATGTGCGGCCGCCGGTGCGGCGCCAGCAAGCGGTCCACCAGCGTCTGCAGGCGGTCGGCTTCCTTGATGATGACCTGGGTATATTCGCGCAGCTCCTTGAGATGCCGCTCCGGCAGTTCCAGCTCCAGCAATTGCGCGGCGCCCCGGATGCCGCCCAGCGGATTCTTGATCTCGTGGGCCAGGTTGCGGATCAGTTCCTTGTTGGCACGCGCCTGGCCGAGCGCACGTTCCTCCCGGTCCTGTCGCGTCTGCTGTTCGATCTCCACCAGCTCGATCAGCACATCGGTCGTGCCATCGATCTGGTTGACGATCACATGCACGGGCAGCGGCTCGCCAGGTGCCAGCGCCGGCCGACGCAGCGCAGCCTCGAAGCGGCTCGACGAGAACTCGTTGCGCACCAGGGCCGCCACGGTGTCGCGGACGATCTGTGCATCGACGAACCAGTCGAACAGCGAATCGCGCAGCACGCTGCGGCTCGACCAGCCCAGCACGTGTCCGAACGATGCGTTGGCGAACACGCAGTGCCCATCGGGCCTGACCACTGCCACCATCGTCGCGAGGTGGTCGAAGGCCGCATAGGGCGACGATGGACTCGCCATGCTCAGGCGCAAGGGGATGCTGCCAAGTGGGGCTGACACACCGTGCTCAAGGCACCTTGGCCAGTTCGCGCTTCAGCGCGGCGATGTCGTTTTCCTTGCGCGCGATACCGGCTTTCAGTTCGGTGACGCGGTCGAGGTACTTCTGGTAGTTGCGCTCGCCACCCTGACGATCGGGCTCGCCGTTGTTGTATTCCGCCTGCATCTCGGACAGTCGCTGTTGTTCGCGTTGCAGCTCGGCTTCAAGGATGCGGCGCGCGTCGCTGTCGCGTGCGCGCTGCTCCTGGGGCTCGACGCGGCTGTCGGGTGGTCGCGGGGCAGACGCGTTCGACGCGCTGGCACCCGCGCGCTTGGGCGGTGATATGACGGTGATCGGGTTGCCGTCGAGCGTGCTGCAACCCTTGGTCTTGGCTTCCTTCGAACTGATCGCATCGGTGTAGAGCACCGGGTTGCCAGGGCACTTGTAGACCGGGGTGTCACCTTGGGCCTGTGCTGGTGGCAGGAGCGCCTGGGACGCCAGCATCAGCGCGCTGGCGAACACCAGCCGCCACCGTCTGACCCGCGCTGTGTGCAAAAACCGCATAAGAATGCCCTCGTGTCGACCGTCAACCGCGCAGCGGGCACGCCCTGGGCGCGGTAATTCAGTCATGCTGAGATTGTCGAGCACGAATGGAATTCCCCGTCCAACGAAAAAGGGACGGCTTTCGCCGTCCCTTCGTGATGCAACACAGGCCTCAGAGGCTGTAGTACATGTCGAACTCAACCGGGTGGGTGGCCATGCGGAAGCGGGTCACTTCGGTCATCTTCAGGTCGATGTAGGCGTCGATGTACGAATCGGTGAACACGCCACCCTTGGTCAGGAAGGCGCGGTCCTTGTCGAGGTAGTCGAGCGCCTGGTCGAGGCTGTGGCACACCGTCGGCACCAGCTTGTCTTCTTCTGGCGGCAGGTGGTACAGATCCTTCGTGGCGGCTTCGCCGGGATGGATTTTGTTCTCGACACCGTCGAGGCCGGCCATCAGCAGCGCAGCAAAACCGAGGTACGGGTTCATCAGCGGATCAGGGAAGCGCGCCTCGACGCGACGGCCCTTCGGATTCGCCACATACGGAATGCGGATCGAAGCCGAGCGGTTCTTGGCCGAATACGCCAGCTTGACCGGCGCTTCGTAGCCCGGCACCAGGCGCTTGTAGCTGTTGGTGCCCGGGTTGGTGATCGCGTTCAATGCACGGCCGTGCTTGATGATGCCGCCGATGTAGAACAGTGCGAACTCCGACAGGCCTGCGTAGCCGTCGCCGGCGAACAGGTTCTTGCCGTCTTTCCAGACCGACTGGTGCACGTGCATGCCCGAACCGTTGTCGCCGACGATGGGTTTGGGCATGAAGGTCGCGGTCTTGCCGTAGCTGTGGGCCACGTTCTGGATCACATACTTCTGCAGCTGCACCCAGTCGGCACGCTGGATCAGTGTGCTGAATTTGGTGCCGAGCTCCATTTGGCCGGCGTTGGCCACCTCATGGTGATGCACTTCGACCGGCACGCCCAGAGCTTCGAGCACCAGGCACATTTCCGAGCGCATGTCTTGGAAGCTGTCGACTGGAGGCACGGGGAAGTAGCCACCCTTGACAGACGGCCGGTGTCCTGAGTTGCCGTGCTCGTACTCGCGGCCAGTGTTCCAGGCGGCTTCTTCCG
>JANXTP010000374.1 GCA_025352345.1 Burkholderiales bacterium
TGATCGGGTACCAGAGACCGTTGTACATGTTGCCGGTCTGCGCCACGATCGCCAGGCCGGTCGCAGGCAGCAAGCCGCCGAACCAGCCGTTGCCGATGTGGTACGGCAGGCTCATCGAGGTGTAGCGGATGCGGGTCGGGAACATCTCGACCAGCATCGCCGCGATTGGGCCGTAGACCATCGTCACGAAGATCACCAGCAGGGTCAAGATTCCCACCATCAGCGGCTTGTTCATCTTGGCCGGGTCAGCGGCCGTCGGATAACCGGCCTCTTTGAGCGCTGCCGCAACCGAATCCTTGAACGCCTTGTCTTTGACCTTTGCCTCGGCCGGCGGCAGGCCGGTCGCGGTGAACGACTCGATCGTCTTGTCGCCGATCGAGATCTTCGCCGGGCCGCTGCCCGCCACGTTTTCGTAGCTCACCGCACGGGCCGCGAGCACCTGCTTGGCCACATCGCACGAGCTGGTGAACTTGACCACGCCGGTCGGGTTGAACTGGAACGAGCACTCGTTGGGGTCAGCCGTCACGGTGACCTTGTTCTTTGCCTGAGCTGCCGCCAGCGCCGGGTTGGCCGCCTCGGTCAGTGCCTTGAACAGCGGAAAGTACGTGAGTGCCGCGATCAGGCAACCGGCCATGATGATCGGCTTGCGGCCGATCTTGTCCGACAGCCAGCCGAAGAAGATGAAGAACGGCGTGCCGATCAACAGCGCGATCGCGATCAGGATGTTCGCGGTGGCGTTGTCGATCTTCAGCGGCCCGGTCATGAAGAACAGCGCGTAGAACTGGCCGGTATACCAGACCACCGCCTGGCCCATCGTCAGGCCGACCAGCGCCAGGATCACGATCTTCAGGTTCTTCCAATCGCCGAACGACTCGGTCAGCGGCGCCTTCGAGGTCTTGCCCTCTTCCTTCATCTTCTTGAAGGCCGGTGACTCGTTCATCGACAGGCGGATCCAGACGCTGACGGCGAGCAGGATCACCGACACCAGGAACGGAACGCGCCAGCCCCAGTCGGCAAATGCCGCTTCACCGATCAGCGTGCGTGTGCCCAGAATGACCACCAGCGACAGGAACAGGCCGGCCGTGGCCGTGGTCTGGATCCACGAGGTGAACAGCCCGCGTCGGCCGTGCGGCGAATGCTCGGCCACGTAGGTGGCTGCACCGCCGTACTCGCCGCCGAGCGCCAGGCCCTGCAGCATGCGCAGCAGGATCAGGATGATCGGCGCGGCCACGCCGATCGACGCGTAGTTGGGCAGGATGCCGACGATGAAGGTCGACAGGCCCATGATCAGGATCGTCACCAGGAAGGTGTACTTGCGGCCGATCATGTCGCCGAGGCGGCCGAAGAACAGCGCGCCGAACGGTCGCACGATGAAGCCGGCGGCGAACGCGAGCAGCGAGAAGATCGTCTGCGAGGTCGGGTCGAGGTTCGAGAAGAACTGGCGCCCGATGATCACGGCGAGCGTGCCGTAGAGGTAGAAGTCATACCATTCGAAAACCGTGCCCAGACTCGAAGCGAAGATGACCTTCTTCTCTTCCTTGGTCATGGGCTGACCGACCTTTGAGCCGGCTGCCATTGTGCTTGCCATATCGACGTCTCCTGTTTTGAGCTTGGATGGCAGCACCCCTCGGCGCTGCGTGGGACGGATGTTGGACGTCGGCTCTGACCGTGGCCTTACGCGATGCTGAACCGCAGCTGACAAACTCAGGGGCAACCCTGACGTGTCGTTTCTCAATGCGGCAAACGGGCTGCGAATTGAGACATCCCGGGAAAACACCGAGACCGGTTCGGTCTGCTTTGTCAGCGTTGCACGCCGGCGCGCGGCGCGCCTTCCGCCTGCCAGGCGGGACCGTCGAACCAGGTCTCGCCGCGCAGGCATGCCGCCAGCATCGGCAAGGCGTCGAGGCCCCAGAACAGGCGGCCGTCGACCTCGACCGTCGGCACGCCGAAGATGCCGCGGGCGAGCGCCGCGGCGGTCGAATCCTTCAGCATCTGCTTGATCGAGGCGTCGTCGGGAGCGATGCGCGGCGCGAGATCGTGCGTCAGCGCGGCCATGCGGCCGGCCGCGTTCGCGTCGAGGCCGCCGTGCCAGATGTGGCGCAGCACCGCCTCGCAGGCGCGCCGGTTCGG
>JANXTP010000432.1 GCA_025352345.1 Burkholderiales bacterium
GCGCTGCGCTTCAGCCAGCAGGCGCTGCTTGTCGAGCAGATCGTCTGCAGCGTCCTGGCGTTGACTGGGCGCTGGTGCAAACGCGGACTGTTTCTCCAGACGCCGGCTTGGGGGTGGGGTGCTGAAGGTCGGCATGGGTAGACGATACACCTGTCCGCGCCAGGCTCCTGGGCCTGGTTTGACCGGCACCGGGGAGCGCTCGGCGCCGTTACTCTCAGCGGCCAGCACCTGGTCCGTGGTGCATGTTGACCGCGGCGCACGACGACAAGTCACGATGGTGCGTTCGCGTTCCAGGCTCAACACACTGCCAAGTTTGAAGACCTCGGCCGGCGCTTCGATCAAGTCACCGTCAATCAGTACGTGACGCCCGAAGGCCTCACGTCGGCGGCTAATGTCGCTGCTGGCGTTGCAGCTCTTGAGCGATACCGCTCCCTGCTACAGGAGCGCAACCTTCTCGTGCAAACCTAGATGGCCGAATATGTGGCCTTCGTTGGGAAGTTGCCGCCAGGTCAGGCCAGGGCCGGGGCAGAGTCGGCACTCGGCCCCAACAAAGAGGCCACGGAAAAACTCTACGGCATGATGAACAAGGTGCAAGGCGAGCACGCCGCAGCGCTAGGAGCAGTCTTCGCATGGGCGCGGGCCAACGCTGGAAAGCTTGCCATGCGCAACGGCCAAATGATGTTCACGAACGCCGCGCAGCAACAGGGGCTTCAGGCGCTCGCCATCCGATTGCAGGAGGCCGAGAAGGCAGTGAATGACACAGCGCAGAAGGCGCAGGCAGCGCAGGCGGCAGCCGGTGAGAAGAACAAGCGGCTTCAGAAGGAAGCCGCCGAGTTCCTAGCCAAGTAGCCGAGCTGGCCTAGGTTTGCGGGAACCAAAGTTCCACGCGGCCAGGCGCTGCGGCGGACTTCGCCAGTTCGGCGGGCGTTGCTCGGTACACCTTCCCAATGAAGGGCGGCGAGCGGCCTTCTAGGAAGGCCTCGATGCGCGGCAGCGTTCGCACGAAGTTGTGCGCAAGTTCGGCCGTCGTCGCTTGCCCTACCAAGATCAGCAGCGGCACCTTGAAACGCTTCACCGCCTCCAGCTCGTTGGGCACGTACCGAATGCGGCTGTTGTGGGAGACGGCAATCCGGCCCTTGGTGCCGCAGTGCTCGAGCCACTCTTCGTCGCTGCCATCGGGCTGGAACAGGTCGCCGTGCCGTTCAATGGCTATCCCAGCCTCGGCGAGGATGCGCGGAAACTGTTTTCCGAGGTCGCGGTCGGTGAAGTAGACCCGACTCACGCCGCCCGGGAGTAAACCACCGCTTGCTCGATCTCGTCGCGCGATAGATCGTAGTCATCGGCGAGCGCTTCGACAGTCTCACCGGCATCAATGCGATCCGAGATGGCGGCCGTAGAAATTCCGGCGCGGCGCACGATGGGCCGGCCGAAGGCCACATGCGGATCGATGGCGATGGGCCGCTCGGCTGCCCGCTGCGTCGAGTCGATGTAGGGGTACAGCCTCACCGGGAATTGCCACTCGTCCCATTCGACGCGCTGAAGGTGGTCCTCGAACATCTTGCGCATCGCCAACTGGCCGGATGCGCTGAGGTTGATGAGTTCCACGTAACGGTCGAGGAACACTTGGCCGGCGTGGGTGCGAAGCTCTGGGCTCAGCAGCAGGCGATGCAAGTGGAGCTTCTTCTCCGCATAGGCAATGGCCTTGCGCAGTTCAGCCAGCGCCACCCCGTGCTCAGTCCGCAGCGCCCGGAGGACATGCGCCTCGATCAGGTTGTAAAACGACACCTGAAGGGGCTGCGTGCTCGCCGGCTTGATCAAGGGATGGAACGTGGCCTGAGCGTCGCCCTTGGGGTAAGCGCGTCCCACCATCCAGGTTCTCAGGGTCGCGGCGGGCAAGCGCAAGTAGCGTGCGGCCTCTGCAGGTCCGTACGCTGGCTGATTGCGGATGTCTGACGCGTCTGCCTTCATCGGAATGGGTCGCCCGGGGGTGTTGCCGCCTTGGCAGCGCCACCATTATCCGGCCGTGCTGCGCGAGGTGGATTGATTCTCTCTTAGGTGGTGTAGTTGATGGGTGAGTTCCGGGAACTGCCGCCGCCGTATAGGCATTTTCGGCGGAGGAACGCTCCGCCGACAACTCAAAGCCACTGCACCGCGCTGGCTTTTTTATTGCCTGACCCCGATGCGGGCCGCGCTATGGCGTCGCTGCTGCGTACATCACGTTGATCCGCGCGACGTACTTCGGCACCGGGCCCCGCACCGGGCCGCCAACATGCAGCACCGATGGCGGCCCGAAGCCGTGGCGGAAGAACAGTGCCGAGCCCTTGGCCGGCCGCACGTCGTGCGCGCTGCCGTCGGGCCGGTAGAGGCGGGTGTCGCCGCCTTGCACGCCGTCGTCGGGGCCGTTCAGGTACAGCAGCATCGTCAGGCAGGAGCGCAAGTGCGCAGGCCACTGCAGCATGCGGCGCCGTTCGGCGTCGAGCGAGAAGCCGGGCCAGTCGCCGTCGGTGTGGCGGTTGAACACATCGCCGTCGTCATAGCGGTACATGTTCAAGCGCTCGGACAGGCGCGGGTGCAAGGTCATGCCGTCGATGGTCGCTGGCAGCAGTGCCGCTATGCGCGCAAACACGGGGCCAAGAAATTCGAGGTCGGCCACCCAGTGCACCGATTTGTTGATGCGCATGCCCGGCGGTGTGGAGATGCCAGGGGCTGCGTCGCGGTAGCCAAATCGTTCGCTGGCCTCCACCACCGCGTCGGCTTCGGCGGCGCTCAGCAGGTGGCGGATCTCGAACGCGAGCAGCCCACCGAGTTCGATGTCGTGGCGCTCCGGGCGCAACGCGCCATCGGGGCGCAAGGCAAGTTGCGGCGGCGGCGTGACGAACGCGTGGATCGGCGTGTCGGGCACCACGCCGCCTTGCGGCAGCGAGCCGGGCAGCGAGGCGACGGTGCGGTGCGCCGGCCAGGGTGACGTGGTGTCGATGTCGTTGAGGTTGATCACACGGTCCATCGTGCGCAGGGGTGTCATGGGGGCTGGAGGGAGAAACCGGCCGCAGATTGTGGGCGATCCGTCTTCCTTGCAGACCCAGCACTCGAACGGCGCCACAGAACTGATGCCGTCGCGACACGGTTCCCGCTTGTTCTCCACAATGCGCCGCTGCCTGGCTGTTTTGCCGTGCATCCACCGATCAAGGAAAAACAAATGACCGCGTCAACCGACTACACACCACCCAAGGTCTGGACTTGGGAACGGGCCAACGGCGGCGAGTTTGCGAACCTCAACCGGCCGATCGCGGGTGCCACCCACGACAAGGACCTGCCGGTGGGCCGCCACCCGCTGCAGCTCTATTCGATGGCCACGCCGAACGGGGTGAAGGTCACGATCCTGCTGGAGGAACTGCTCGCAGCAGGGCACGCCGGCGCTGAATACGACGCCTGGCTCATCAAGATCACCGAGGGCCATCAGTTCGGTTCGGGGTTCGTCGAGGTCAATCCGAATTCAAAGATCCCGGCACTGCTCGATCGCAGCACGCCCACCCCGATCCGCGTCTTCGAGTCCGGCTCGATCCTGCTGTACCTGGCTGAGAAATTCGGTGCCTTCCTGCCGAAGGACATCGCAGCGCGCACCGAAACGATGAACTGGCTTTTCTGGCAGATGGGCAGCGCGCCCTACTTGGGCGGCGGCTTCGGCCACTTCTATGCCTATGCGCCAACCACGATCGCTTACGCGATCGACCGCTTCACCATGGAGGTGAAACGGCAGCTGGACGTGCTGGATCGGCGTTTGGCCGACAACGAATACCTCGCCGGCCGGGAGTACACGATTGCCGACATCGCCGTCTTCCCCTGGTACGGCGCGCTGCTGAAGGGCACGCTCTATGGCGCGGCGGAGTTTCTCAGCGCGCAGGACTACCGTCATGTGCAGCGTTGGGTCGATGCGATCGGCGTGCGGCCGGCCGTGAAGCGCGGGCGCATGGTCAATCGCACCTGGGGCGATCCCTCGGAGCAGCTCCACGAGCGCCACGACGCGAACGATTTCGACACCCAGACGCAAGACCGCGTTGCTGCGCCCGCAGCGCTAGTACATCAACACGTAAGTTTAGGAACGTAATGCCGGCTGAGCTTCTGGTCAGCGTCCTGACGTGTGAACGACCACTCGATGGTGCGCTGCGCAGCGTTGCGCGCCTGCTGCCACGCGTCGACTTCGCCCC
>JANXTP010000013.1 GCA_025352345.1 Burkholderiales bacterium
GGAATGGTGTTGGTGATCACAACCTCGTCGAGCATCGAGGCCTGGATGCGTTCGATGGCCGGCCCGGAGAACACCGCATGGGTGCAGTAGGCGTAGACGGATTTGGCGCCGCGCTCCTTCAGCACGGTGGCCGCTTTGACCAGCGTGCCGGCGGTATCGATCATGTCGTCCATGACCACGCAATTGCGCCCGTCGATCTCGCCGATCACGTTCATCACCTCGGACACATTGGCCTTCGGCCGGCGCTTGTCGATGATCGCCAGATCGCAGTTCAGCTGCTTGGCAAGCGCCCGTGCGCGCACCACACCGCCGATGTCGGGCGACACCACGACCAGGTCGTCATAGCGCTTCGACTGCAGATCGGACAGCAGCACCGGTGAGGCGTAGATGTTGTCCACCGGGATATTGAAGAAGCCCTGGATCTGATCGGCGTGCAGGTCCATCGTCAGCAGGCGCTCGACGCCAACGGCTTCGAGCATGTTGGCGACCACCTTGGCGCTGATCGGCACCCGTGTGGAGCGCGGCCGACGGTCCTGCCGCGCATAGCCGAAGTAGGGGATCACGGCGGTGATGCGGCGCGCGCTGGCGCGCTTCAGTGCATCGACCATGATGCAGAGTTCCATCAGGTTTTCGTTGGTCGGCATGCAGGTTGGTTGCACCACGAACACATCGCGCGCCCGCACGTTCTGCTCGATCTCGACGGCGACTTCGCTGTCTGAAAAACGGCCGACCGAGGCTTTACCCAGCTCGACACCCAGATGGGTGGCGATTTCCTTGGCAAGCGCCGGGTTGGCGTTGCCGGTGAACAGCACAGTGTTGAAAAGCACATTCCCTCCGACGAGGCTCTGTGGAAGCATGTCGCTTCCTTTCAGTTCAGCCCAGGCCTGCCGTCATGTCGTCAGGACGCTCCGGGAATCAATGAATCTGGCAGGGGAAGAAGGATTCGAACCTTCGCATGTCGGAATCAAAATCCGATGCCTTAACCAACTTGGCGACTCCCCTACACCGGTGCGCCGCTGAAGCCACGCACCCACAACTTTCAGGATCCGAATTCAATCCTGCATCTCTTCATCTCGAATCCAGTCGCGCAACGGATGCTGCGGCAGACTGCGGCACACTTTTGTGACCCAACCCTGCGGCAACTCGCCGTCCTGCACGCGCGTCGGCTCCGCGCCGGACGCGACGCGCGCAAACACCACGCTGCCCGAGCCGCTCATCCGGCTATTGCCATACCGCGACTGCAAAAGCGCTGCCGCCTCACGCACCTCGGGATGCAACAACTCGGCAACCGCTTGCAGATCGTTGTGACCCCAGCTGACACCACCCGCAGGGGCGATGATGCGTAGAAGTTCGTCCTCACCAAAGCTCTCTAGTATAGCCCGAGGCGTGTCGCGAACCAACTGCGCGTGGCTGAAAACTGCACGCGTTTCGATCGATACTGCGGGCTTGATCAAGGCAAAGGTCTGTTCGGGAACAGCCACAGGCGTCAGCCGCTCGCCAATGCCCTCGACCCACGCGTTGTCACCGCCTATGAAGAACGGCACGTCGGCGCCCAGCGTCAAGCCCAGCGCATGCAGCTGCCCTCGCGACCAGTTCAGCCCCCACAGCCGGTTCAGCGCCAGCAAGGTCGAGGCCGCATCGGAGCTGCCACCGCCGAGGCCGGCACCCCAGGGCACCTGCTTGGCGATGCTGATGTCGGCGCCATACGTTGTGCCGCTGGCGGCCTGCAAGGCGCGGGCAGCACGCAGGCACAGATCGTCCGCAGGCAAGGCGACCGACAGGTCGTGGCGGTGGAGTCGCGCATCGCCGCGCCGCTCGAAATGCAGCGTGTCGGCCCAGTCGATCAGAACGAACAGCGACTGCAGCAGATGATGGCCATCGGCACGCCGGCCGACCACATGCAAGAACACATTGATCTTGGCTGGGGCGCTCACATCCCACAGGGCATGGAGGAGCGTCATGGCGAGTCCAGTTTCACCTGCACCGTGACCGCCGGTGGCGCTACACGGCGGGCGACGAGCCGCGCCTCATCGAAGCGCGACAGGTCGACCCGCCAGCCCAGCTGACTGAAGCCAGCCGGCTCGGGCGCGACGGCAGCGATGCTGACCGCACCGGGCCACGGGCGACCGCGCAGCCAATCGAACAGCGCAGGCACCGGCAGCACTTCGCCGACCACGGCGCGCGTCATCTCATCCAGGTTCGCATGGCGGGTCTGGCCCTGCGGCGTCTCGAGCACCACGGCGTCGGGGCTCCAGCGGGCGCGCGCCACCGTGCTGCCCAGCGGCGTGTTCATGTCCAGGCGACCCCGCTGCGGCGTGCCGCTCAGTTCGAACGAGGCGGACAGGCTGTGAGCCGGCTCGGTGTTGGTAGCAGCGACCTGAACCGA
>JANXTP010000069.1 GCA_025352345.1 Burkholderiales bacterium
GTTCAAGCTCGACATCACCGCCGCGGCGGATCGGGCCCGGGTGCTGCCGCTGGCGCTCGACGTGCTGATCAACAACGCCGGCGTCGGCGAGTCAGGCTCGCTGGCCGAAGTCGATGTCGACCGCATCCGCAGGGCGTTCGAGGTCAATGTGTTCGCGACGCTGGAACTGACCCAGCTCGTGCTGCGCGGCATGATCGCGCGCCAGCACGGCACGGTGCTGTTCGTCAGTTCGATCGCCGGGCGTGTGCCGGTGCCGTTTTTGATGCCGTACTCGATGACCAAGTTCGCGTTGTCCGCGGCCGGTGCCGGCCTGCGCGCCGAGCTGGACCAGTTGGGTTGCAAGGTTCAGGTGGCGCTGATCGAGCCGGGTGCGATCCACACCGGCTTCAACCAGGTCATGAGCGAGCGCAAGTACGAGTGGATGGGCCAGCAGTCGTACTTCAGCGCCCAGGCCGCACGCATGCAAGCCAAAGAGGCGCGCGTCTTCGGGCTGATCGAGGCCCGCGATACGCGTTCGGTGGTCGCGCAAATGGTCAAGGCAGCCGAGGCGCGTCGGCCGCGGCTGCGTTATGTGGCGCCGTGGATCCAGGGGGCCGCCGTCCGCGTGGCGCGAATCTTCGGTGCATGAGCCGCCGCGCCGCTCCCAACGCGAAATTAATCCGGAGACAGAGGAATGACATTGAGCCTGCGCAAGTCGATTGGGGTGCTCGGAATCGGCCTGGTGCTGGTCGCCGCGGCCGCCTATGCCTTCAGGGGGCCGCTGACCCTGGCGCTGGCCAAGCGCACGGTCGCGGTGCGGCTGGGCGCCGACGCCATCGCGGAGCTGCCCGATGGGCTGCACGTGGGCCTGTGCGGCGCCGGTTCGCCGTTCCCCGACGACAAGCGGTCGGGCCCGTGCACGCTGGTCGTCGCCGGCAAGCGCCTGTTCGTCTTCGACGCCGGCAGCGGCAGCGCCCGCAACATCGGCAAGATGGGGTTCAACCACGGCCGGATCGAGGCGATCTTTCTGACCCACTTTCACTCCGACCACATCGACGGCTTGGGCGAATTGATGCTGCAACGCTGGGGCTCGGTGGCCAACACCGCGCCGCTGCCGATTCACGGGCCCGCGGGTGTCGACAGCGTCGTTGCGGGCTTCATGCAGGCCTATGGCCCGGACCAGCAGTACCGCGTCGCGCACCACGGTGACGCCGCCATTCCGGCGAGCGGCTTCGGCGCATCGGCCAAGCCTTTCGACACTGGCACGGGCGGCCGCGTGGTGGTGCTGAAGGATCCGGACCTCGAAATCGTCGCCTTCGCGGTCGACCACGCGCCGGTGCATCCGGCAGTCGGATACCGCATCGTCTACAAGGGCCGCAGCGTCGTGCTCAGCGGCGACACGCGCAAGGCGGCTTCGGTCCAGCGTGAAGCGGCCGGGGTCGACCTGCTGGTGCACGAAGCGCTCAGCGAACCGCTGATGGCGATCCTGGAGAACGGCGCGAGACAAGCAGGGCGCGCCAACCTGCAGAAGGTATTCGCCGATGTCGTCGGTTACCACACCACGCCGCAGCAAGCGGCCGAAGTCGCCCGCGACGCGAAGGTCGGCTACTTGCTGCTCAACCACATCACGCCGCCGCTGCCGATTCCCGGCATGGAATCGACCTTCCTTGGCAATGCCGCCGATATCTACCGCGGATCGATCCGCGTGGGTATGGACGGTGATTTCGTCAGCCTGCCAGCCGGCTCGACCCAGACACGGGTGAGCCGGCGCTTCTGATTCTCAGCTTCTGATTTCAACCCGCAATGACCGATCACAAAAGGAACCTGCTCATGAACGCTTTGTCCCGCAACCTCCTCGGCCGCAGCTGTGCCGCCGCCATCCTCCTCGCCACCTGCGCTGGCGCTTCGGCGCAGACCGACGGCCCCAAGCTGGCCCCGGCCTACGAAGGCAGCTGGGACAACCTGGAGGGCCCGGTCACGAACAACATGCGCATCACGATCGACAAGGTCGACGCCGACGGCACGGTCCACGGCACCTATTCCCGCTTCGCACGCTATTGCTCGGCCAAGAACATTCCGATGCAAGGCAAGTTGACAGGCGCGGCCCTCGAACTCGTCCCGGACTTCGCTGGCGACGCGAACTGCAAGGACACGAGCTGGTCGTTCGTGGTCCAGCCCGACGGCAAGCTGGTGGGCCTCGGCAATTCGTACTTCCGGCTCAAGGCCGAGCTGAAGCCGGTGGCGAAGTAGGCGCCGGCACTTGACATGCGAAGCCTGCCCGTGGTCAACGACGTTCTGCGCACGCCACCCGAGCGCTTCATCAACCTGCCTGACTTTCCCTATGAGCCGCGCTACACCGAGGTGGGCGGGCTGCGCATCGCCCACCTCGACGAAGGGCCGCGCGACGCGCCGCTGGTGCTGCTGATGCACGGCGAACCCACCTGGTCGTTTCTCTATCGCAAGATGATTCCGGTGCTCGTGGCCGCGGGTTTTCGCGTCATTGCCCCCGACCTGGTGGGTTTCGGGCGCTCCGACAAGCCCGCCGCCAAGGCGGACTATTCGTACCTGAACCATGTGCTGTGGATGAGCGCGTGGCTGGAGGCGAATGAACTGCGTCACCTGACGCTGTTCTGCCAGGACTGGGGCTCGCTGATCGGCCTGCGCATGGTGGCCGCCGCGCCCGAGCGCTTCGACCGCATCGTGCTGGCCAACGGCGGGCTGCCGACCGGCACCGGCAAGGTTTCCCGGGCGTTCAGGATCTGGCGCGCCTTTGCGCGCTTCAGCCCCTGGTTTCCGATCGGTCGAATCGTCAAGGCGGGTTGCGCATCCGGACTGCGGCCCGACGAAGTCGCGGCCTACGACGCACCCTTCCCGACCCGGCGCCACCGCATCGCCGCCCGACTATTTCCGGGTTTCGTACCGACGACCCCGGGCGATCCGGAACGCCAGAACAACGAGCGCGCCTGGGAGTTTTTCAAGCGTTGGGACAAGCCGTTTCTGACCCTCTTCAGCAACCGCGATCCCGTCACCCGGGGCGGCCACAAAATCTGGCAAAAGCTCGTGCCCGGCGCGCAAGGTCAGGCGCACGCCGTGACGCGCGGCGCCGGCCATTTTCTGCAGGAGGACAAGGGCGCAGAAGTGGCTCAGGCCATCGCCGCGTTCATCCGGACGACACCGCTGAGCCCTGCGCCACTGCGCGTCGC
>JANXTP010000061.1 GCA_025352345.1 Burkholderiales bacterium
TACACCCAGGGCGCGCTCGAAGCCGCGAAGCTGTGGGCCGCTGTCGAGCCGAAGGCGGTGATGGCGCAGAGCGTGCGCCAGGCGCTCGATTACGTCGCGCGCGGCGAGGTCGAGGCCGGCTTCGTCTATGCGACCGACGCGGCAAAGTTGAAGACGACCTGGGTGCCGGGGTTCTGCGCCTCGAACGCCGGGCCGAGTTCGCGGAACGCGTTGGTCAGGCTCGCGGCGGCGGAGATGGTCAGGTCGGCGGCGTGGGCGCTCATGGATATCAGCGTCAGGGACGCCGCGGCGAGACTGCAACGAATCGCTCGGGCGGTAATGGCGTTTTTCATCGACCTGTAAGGAAGATTGGATGAGCGAAATGTACACAACTACATAACGATTTGTCCCGCGGCACACTCGCGCCCTCGACCGTCGTTGAGGTGAAGGTGCGGGCGCACCACTGAACCCGGGAGCGACCCCGACTGCCGCTCCACCTCGCCGGTATCATCCGCGCGCAGACGACCCTCCGCATGAACATGCAATTGGCGAATGATCGCCAGGATGGGCATCCACCAAGGAGCGCTAGATGAGTCAGGCAATGCGGTTCACTCATCTAAAGCTGAGAAACTGGCGCAATTTTTCCCACGTTGACGTGGCGCTGTCGAAGCGCATGTTCTTGGTCGGCCCGAACGCCATCGGCAAGTCGAACTTGTTGGACGTGTTCCGTTTCCTGCGCGAACTCACCCTTGAAGGCGGCGGCCTTTCGCAGGCCGTGCGGACAAGACGGGGGCTCTCTCGCCTGCGCTCGCTGCATCAGAAGGGCAAGAACTCCGACGTTGAAATCGACGTCACGGTGAGTGGGCAGGACGGTGGATCATGGCGTTACCTACTGACATTCAATCGATCTGGCAAAGGGAATGACACCCCTGTGGTCCGTCGTGAGGAGGTCTGGTTTCGGGCGTCGGCCGAAGCCAAGGAAGGCCCGGTATTGCTGCGCCCGGGTGACAGCGACGGAGCCGACCCCATGCTGCTCACGCAAACCGCGATGCAGCAGGTGACGCAGAACCGACACTTTCGACCCCTCTTCGATTTTTTCTCCAGCGTCAGCTATCTCCACCTTGTGCCGCAGCTGATCCGGGAGGGCCAACTGCCGCTCCCGGATGCCATCGGCGGCGACCCGAATGGGCGCGACCTGCTGGCACGAATTCGCGCCACGCCCTCCAGAACACAGCTCGCGCGTCTCACGAAAATTCGCGATGCCCTGAAGATCGCAGTGCCCTACCTCGACGACCTTGAGCTGGTTCTGGACGACAACAGCCGCCCCCACTTGCAGGCGGCATTCAAGCACTGGCGTGGGCCTGCTGCAAAACAGGACGAGCGCGAGTTTTCCGATGGAACGCTCAGGCTGATCGGGTTTCTGTGGGCGCTCCAGGAACGATCCGGTCTGCTGCTGCTTGAGGAGCCGGAGTTGTCACTGCACTCGGCCATCGTGCGTCAGTTGGCCCCGTTCATCGCTCGCGCGCAACGGGGCGCAGCCGGCAGGCAGGCCTTCATATCGACGCACAGCGACGCACTGATGGCCGACGCAGGCATCGCTGCAGATGAAGTGCTCTTGCTGCGACCCGTGCGAGAAGGTTCGGAAGTCGTGCTCGGCGCCGACGACCGGGAGATACGGGAGGCGATGCAAGCCGGTCTGACGCCTGCGGAGGCGATCATGCCCATGACGGCGATGGAACAGATCGGCTTGTTCTCCGCGGAGGCGGCTTGAGCGTGATCCACGCACTGGTCGAGGGTTACGTGGATGGCTGTCTGCTGACTGCGCTGTTCAGACAGATCGGCCAGGGGCATCGAAAACTCGTGGTCCACGACGCGCGAGGAGCATCCAACTTCTGGAAGAGCGCCGAGCGCTACAACGCAGCAGCCCGTCACAAGGTCATGGTCGGTTTGGCAGACCTCGAACAGGCGGCTTGCGTCCCCGCGCAGTTGTCCACTCTGAAGGGCGGCGTGTCACCGAATTTCAAACTTCGACTGGCGGAGCGGATGCTCGAAAGCTGGATCATGGCCGATCGTGCGGCGTTCGCCGCATTCCTCGGCGTTGCACCTGCACGCCTGCCCTTGGAACCAGACGCCGAACCGCATCCGAAGAAGCTGGTGGCATCACTTGCAAGGACAAGCAAGAAGCGAAGCATTCGCGAAGGCCTGGCCCCGGCTCACCAAGGCGCACTCGTGGGGCCCGAGTACACGCCGATGATGGCCGGCTTCATCGACGCCCACTGGGATTCGGCGCGGGCCCGTCCCTTCAGCCCGAGCCTCGAGCGCGCCTGTGAAAGTTGGTCAAAGGTATAGAAGCGTTCAGGTCACCGGCGCCGGGTTGAACAGCACCAGCGCGTTGTGCAGCTTCCAGTGCTCGGCCCAGGTCTTCCTGCGGCCGCTGGCGACATCCAGCATCAGGCGGAACAGCTCCCAGCCGACCTCTTCGATGCTCGCGTCGCCATCGGCGATGCGACCGGCGTTGACGTCCATCAGGTCGTGCCAGCGGCGCGCGAGATCACTGCGCGTTGCGACCTTGATCACCGGCACCTCGGCCAGGCCGTAAGGCGTGCCGCGCCCGGTCGTGAAGACGTGCAGGTTGATGCCGGCGGCGAGTTGCAAGGTGCTGCAGATGAAGTCGCTCGCCGGCGTGGCGGCGTACACCAGGCCGCTCGTGATCCCACGGTCTCTGAGCTTCTCGCCCGGTGACAGCACGCCGGTGATCGGCGCCGTGCCGCTCTTGACGATCGAGCCCATCGCCTTCTCGACGATGTTCGAGAGACCGCCCTGCTTGTTGCCAGGCGTCGTGTTCGCGCTGCGGTCGACTCCGCCTTTCGCGAGGTAGGCGTCGTACCAGGCCATC
>JANXTP010000103.1 GCA_025352345.1 Burkholderiales bacterium
AGCGCAGCTTCCTCGCGCTCAACCACATCGCGGCAGCGATCATCGCGTTCCGCAAGGTGTCGCTGACGATCAACATTATTTACGGATAGGTTCTAAGTCCCCTTCCCGTCGCCCGACATCAGCCCAGGGTGGCACGGTCGAGCCCGCCAACCGCGCCACCGTCGCCAAAGAACGCTTCCAGACGCCTGTCGATGCACCGGGCGAGCGCTATGAGCTGCGCGATCCGTTCGCTGAAGTGACGTACCGCGCGAACAGCTTCCCCGAGATCGCCGCGAAGGCGGATCAGCTCGGCAGCAACCGGTTCATTGCACTGGACGCCGAGGGCAAACGCACGTCGGTGCAGAAGGTCGATGGCCAATGGCAAAGGGACGGACAGCGCAGCCCGCAGCGCGCGGCAGCGCCGGAACGTCCGGTCGATGCCTCGCCCGTACGCGATGACGTGCCGCAGGCAACAAACGTCGTGCCATTGGGCAAGGCACAACCGCAAGCCGATGCCGCAGACGCGAAGGTCATCGCCAGCATCGACACCAAAGCAGAGCGCGCGGCGCTCGTAGCAAGGCTCGAAACCGCCCTGATGGATCGATACGTCATCAAGCGCGCACCGGTGACCGTCGGCGACGTGACGATCGGCCGCACTGAGTACCGGTTCCGCGGCGACACGTCTCGGGTGGCGTTTACCGAATCGACGTTCCGGCTGGCGACCGACACCAACAGTCCGTCGGTGGCGCGGTCCATGGTCGATGTGGTCGAGGCACGCAACTGGCGCGCGCTGCGCGTGTCGGGCAACGAGGACTTCAAGCGCATGGTCTGGCTGGAGGCATCGATGCGCGGCGTCAAGACGCTCGGCTATGAGCCCAACCCTGCCGACCTGGAGGTTTTGAAGAAGGAACGTGAGGCACGGCTGGTCAACCGGATCGAGCCAGACCGGCTCGGCAGGGGCGATGGCCCGGGGGCTGCAGCGACGCCGCCCGAGAAAGCATCTGCCCGGGGTGGCGGCGGGCGCAAGGCGGTGTTGGTCGCCATCGAGGCGGTACTGGTAGCCAAGGGCGTGCCGGAGAAGCAGCGCGCGGCCGTCATGGCCGCGGCGACCGAGAAGCTTGCCCAGCGGATTCGAGATGGGCAGGCACCCAAGGTCAAGGTGTTCGACAAAGCTGCTCCGTCGCAACGGCCCGCCGTCATGCCGACGCCCGAAGTGCAGCGCACGCGGGAGCGCGCTGCACCCGTCCGTTGAGGCCACCACATGCAGGAGCCGGCGACTGGCAATGGCCTGACTGGGCCATCCGTCTACGAGATTGGCGGCCAGCGGTTTGAGGCGGCATCGCGCGGGTTCGCCGAGGCCATTGCACAGGCGCACGCTGCGCACCATCGGCCTCGCTGCATGTGCCTCGTCGATGGCGTGGAGATGTACGTGGCCCGCCTCGCGGGCGCGAATGATGGCTTCATCGTCAAGCGCATGCCGAACACCGGCAGCCACCACGCACCCGACTGCCCATCCTACGAACCGCCGCCGGAGTCCTCCGGTTTGGGGCAGGTGTTGGGGTCGGCGATCACCGAAGACCCGGCCACCGGCGAAACGACCTTGAAACTCGACTTCTCCATGTCGAAGATCGCAGGACGCTCGGCGATGTCGGCGGCGAGCGGGGATGGCGACAGCGTGGCCAGCAGCGGAACGAAGCTGTCACTGCGCGGGCTGCTGGACTACCTGTGGGACCAGGCCGAGCTGACGCGCTGGCAGGCCGGGTTTGCGGGCAAGCGCACTTGGAGCACGGTGCGCAAGCATCTGCTTCTGGCCTCGGAGAACAAGATCGCGCGCGGTGGCTCGCTGCGCACGCGTCTCTACATCCCCGAGGTGTTCTCGGTCGAGCATCGCGACGCGATCAACGCCAGGCGGATGGCGCAATGGTCGCAAGCCGTCGCAGCACCTGGCAAGCCGCAGCACCTGATGCTGCTGATCGCCGAGGTGAAGGAAATCATGCCGGCGCGCTATGGCTTCAAGGCTGTGGTGAAGCATGTGCCCGACCAGGCTTTCGCGCTCGACGAGCAGCTCTACCGCCGGCTCGGCCGGCGATTCGAATCGGCGCTGGCGTTGTGGGGTGCTGCCGATGACCTCCACATGGTGATGGTCGCCACGTTCAACGTCGCGGCGGCGGGGATTCCGACCATCGTGGAGCTGTCGCTGATGCCGGTGACACGGCAGTGGCTGCCAGTCGAAGATGGATTCGAGAAGCAGCTCATTGATCGGCTTGTGGCGGATGGGCGTTCCTTCGTGAAGGGGCTTCGCTACAACCTGGGTGCGGAGAGCGCGCTGGCCAGTGCAACGCTGACCGACTGCGATGGTTCGGCACCGTTGCTCTTCGTCGCGCACGCGGGCATCGAGGACCGCGGGTGGCACCTTGAGGTGTGCGACCGTTCGGTACCGGCGTGGCTTTGGCATCCATCGAGCGAAGCGATGCCATCGCTGCCGCCTCGGCGGCAACACCACCCAAGCGCCGTTGAACCCGCGGTCGTGTGCCGATGAACGACCAGTTGTCGGTGACCGCACCGAAGTGGTACAAAGCCTCGGACACTTCTGTGATCCGCCCGAGGATTCATACCATGCCCGCCTCCGACACCTCCACGCAGCGCACCCAGGCGCTGGCGCTGCTCAAGCGCCGTGGGATGACACGGCTCGCAGAGTTCGGTGCTGCGGGCATCACTGCCACCACGGTCGGCCGCATGGAGCGAGCCGGCGAAGTCGTGCGCCTCGCCCGCGGTCTCTACCAACTTCCCAATGCCGCGCTCGATGCGCAGCAGTCGCTGGCCGAAGCGGCTCGGCTTGTGCCCAAGGGCGTCATCTGCCTGGCCTCCGCGCTTGCGTTCCACGGTCTCACCGACCAGATGCCTCCGAAGGTCTGGATCGCCATCGGGCGCAAGGACTGGCGCCCCCGGCTCACCTATCCGCCGATCCGCATCGCCCGGTTCTCTGACGAGCTTCTTAGCCGCGGCGTCGAACGCAAGAAGATTGCCGGCACACCCGTACCCGTGTTCGGTGTTGCCAAGACGGTGGCCGACCTGTTCCGCTACCGTCGAACTGTGGGCGATGCGCTTGCCATCGAGGGACTGCGGCAGGCGCTGCGGAGGCGCAAGACCACGCCTGCGGAGATTGCGCGCGAGGCCGAGGCTGCGGGCGTGTGGGCCACGATGGAGCCCTACGTCATGGCGCTGACCAGCGATGCCTGATCGCCCATGCAACATCGGCGCCTCGGTGCGCCTTGAACCTTGCGCATGCGCGCGGCCACCCCATGGAGCCGCTGCTCACGCGCTACGCGCTGGAGCGCCTGCTGCATCGGCTGATGCCTGTCGCCACACTGCAAGCGGTTCGTGCTGATGGGTGGAATGTTGCTGGATGAAACATCGAAGTAGCCCTCGTCGATTTCACTGAGCTTCACCATTGCCGAAGTTCACCAATTGGACTCCGGCACCTTGAATTCCGCTGCACTGACTGGGCCGACCGCCAGGGTCTGGCAACCCGCAGCATGCGGTGTGCGTCCACTGCCATGTGTGAGCAGGCTTGCTACCGCTGCTGGCTGCGCCAATGCTGGACGATGATGTCCACGTCCAAATCATCGGGGCCATCTTTCCACTTGGAATAGAAATCGACATCGTCACTGTTCGGAACAGGATTCGGTCGCTCGAACTGTAGGCGTGTCGGTAGAGGTACGGCTTCGCCCAGCACCAGAGCTTCGCCACGACCGAGGCCGGCAAGGACACTGGTCAAATCGCCTTCACTCTCTGGCACAAGGCTGCGAATGTAGCCTTGGTCAGTCGGGTTGGTGATGCGCAAGCAGATGAACGTGCCACACTGCGCAAGAACAGTTTCAGAAACTTCATGCGGGCGCTGACTCACGATGGCAAGCCCGACCCCGTACTTGCGGCCTTCTTTCGCGATCCGCTCCATGGACTTACGCGACCCTGCGAACTGGCTGTCGGACGCACGCGGAATGTAGGCGTGCGCCTCCTCGCACATCAACAGAATGGGGAACTCGCGATATGCCGGGTTCCAATAGTTGAACTCGAACGCCAGCCGGCCGATTTGAGCCGCAACCGTCGGCCTCACATCGAACGGTATCGAACTGAGATCGATGACCGTGATGGCCGCCTTTTTCGTTCCAAGGCCAATGAAGTCTCGAAGCATCGCTGACAACGAGGCTGAGCTATTGCGAACGCGCGGCTTCAGCAGAAAGTTATATCGCACGTCGTTCAACTTGCTCTCCAGCCGCATCAGAAAGCGGTCGAAGTCGCCGAACATTGGCCCTTGCCTGGTGCCGTTAACGCGCTCGGTGTTCTTCGCCCGCACTTTGCTCACTACCTCGTCGAGCGAAAAGTAAATCGGCGTGTCCACGGTGACACGCGCCAAGTCCAATCCCGCGCTCCGGTTCTCCGAACTTCGGCCCTCAAACAGACAGTCGCGGAAGAAGGCCGTTTGGTTCGTTGCCTCGCGCTCACCGTGTTCAATGAGCAGCTCGCACAACTCCGAAAATGTCATGAGCCAATAAGGGATCTCCAGCTCACGCGCGTCAACATGCCGCACGACCGTTTCGGAGAATGCATAGTGACGACTGCCATCTTCGCGCTTCCAACAGTATTCGCCGTGCAAGTCGAGAATGATGATGTGCGCCTTTGGCATGACCGCTACGGTCTTTTGCACGAGCGAGGCCACAGTCCACGACTTCCCCGAACCAGTCTGGCCAAGGATCGCGAAGTGCCGGCCGAACAGGTTAGTTGGGTCCAAGCAGACTTGCAGCGTCGGGTGACTTGCGACGTGGCCAACGACAAAGCCCTTGGCATTGAACTTGTCGAACATCTTGCCGATGTCAGCCACGCCAATGGCATGCACCTCAGCGCCGGTCGTCGGATACTGACCCACGCCACGGTCGAACAGCCCGTCCGGGAGGATCGACCCGATCGGGGTCAAGCGCGCGATCCGCTTCGCGAACGGCAGCCGCGCGGCATCGTCACCAGGGGTTTCGATCGACGACGGGGCCAGCGCCTCCTGTTCAGTCATCCGCGTGACGACGGCAATGATGTGAACACCGCCCTGGCGGATGGCGACATAGGAGCCAATCTGACCGACCAAGATGTCTTCGTCGCCGATCGTGATCGTCGGCGTCCGCCCTTGCTCATCTTCGACCAACGTAGCGACGAGCATCGTGCCCTGAACATCGACGATATATCCAATGACGGTCGGGCTGTTAGTGGGCATGCGCTACACCTTGGTTGCGAGTCTTGCGAAATCCCACAGGTCGGCATGACCGGGACCAGTCTCACCCTTGATTGAACAGCGGGCTTCCGTCACCACGACCGTGTTGGGCTTGGCGCTCCAGCGCGTCCACGCGCCGTCGCTCAGCGCCTTCGTGAAGATCAGCAGTGAAAAGTCGGATCGCGCCAGCGCCCCTTCGATGACGGCATTGACGTGTTCATCCAGGAATCCGTAGCCAAAGCATGCCAGCCGATTGAGCGGCACAGAGTCTTGGCCGAGGGCACCGCGAAAAGCTGACCAGAGGGTTGCGTAAGGCGGCGTCATGGTGTCGCTCGCTTTGCGCCGTTGCGGCGGAATCATCAAACGCTTCGTCGGAGCCGGAATCGCCGAGGCAAATGCGCAACGCCGGACCCCAATGCTGCTGCATTCATACCAGCCCAGCGAGCCATGCAGCTTCAGCAGGTGAATGGATTTCGTAGTTTCATCGAACTGCCGGCCCTTGTGTGAGCCGCGAATTCTGCCGATGCGTTCCTCGAACATCGCGCCGTCAAAGTACGCGTGCTCGTGGCCGGCAAAACCGTCGCACAGGCGGACGCGCGCAGCTTCGGCGGCACGTTCGACAAGTGGGTCGTAGTTCAGCGTGAAGACCTTGATGCTCGGATCACCCTTCTGCGCCAGGCGCTTGACGAATTCGATATGCACATCGGTCCTTGCGTCGATCGTCAGAAAGAGTTCAGCGATTGCGGCAGTCACGAGATGCCGGTGCGGCCCCTCGATGACAAGACCGTTGTCCAGTTGATCCAGCGCATCTTCAATCCCCAGGCCTCTCTTGTCGAGCACCGCCTGAATCTCTGCGCGCCGGGCAGCATCAGTGATGTGATCTTTGATCCGATCCCAGAGGTCAAAGGCGAGTGGATATCCGGCGCCGTTGAGATAGGAAGAACCAGCACCAAACAGGTAGCCAACGCGCTGTGCGCGCAACTGCTCGCTGATCTTCGCCTCCAGCCGCGCCTTGAAATCAAGACTACCTGTCATGCGCGGCTCCTCCAACCTCAACTCGGCACGGGGACGGCGTTGGCAATCTCCATATCGGCAGCCGAAAGAGCGAACAACAGCGTAACGCTGGCCTCGATGCGCTCCCGTAGATCGACCACCCGGCGCTCCGCCAGCGTCTTTTCGTGCGGCGTGCGTGCCGCTGCAACTTCAGCCAGCGCTGCCGTTGCCTCGGTTACCAGAGCATCGATTGCCGCGCACTGTGCTGGCGTCGGCATCGGAACCGGAAGGTCTTCAATGAACTGTTTGCCGTGCGCGTAGTAGCCGCCACGGAACGGGCTCGTGTTGGTACGCACGAACGCTTCGCTCAGCGGATGGTTCAGAACCGCCAGCAGAAACTTGTCCGTGACCGCTGCACCCGTGCGCGGGCGTAGCAGGTAGTACGGCCCGTTACCGCCAC
>JANXTP010000068.1 GCA_025352345.1 Burkholderiales bacterium
CCTTGAGCCAGAAGAAAAAGCCCATGGCGATCAGGCCTAGCAATGCGCCGCGTGAGTAGGTACCCAGTACGGTGACCACGCACAGTGCTATCGCTCCTGTCATGGCGATGATCGCGGGCCGACTCGTCATGCGCTGCTGCAGATAGCGCATCAACGGAATGACGGTGAGCACAGCAAGCGCGACCTCGTTGTTGCCCTCGATGAACCCACCGGGGCCCCAAACTCGATGGCTGCCACCGGACGCAATGGTGAATACGCCGCCCTTGACGCCGTAGAACCCGATCGAGACGACGCAAATCCAGATGAATACATTGAGCTTGCGCTTGTCGTCGATCAACATCAAGGTCACGAAGATCATCAAATAGATCTTCATCGACCGCTCCCACAGCGGATAGCTTGCATCGAAAAGCATCGAAAAAGGCAGTGTGATGCAGATCCAAGCCACAAAGGCCAGCAAGCACCAGGGGCCAGCGCCCATCATCGGGTTTTGCTTTTCCTTGGTGAAGAGCAGGCCCAGCAGGGTGCAGACAGCCACCCCGATGGCCACCGGCCACTCGCTTGCGGCATAACCAAATTGGTTGTGAGGACTGCCCAGACTCAGCAGCGTCCAGGTCATCACGCCGATCCACGGTTGGCGCAATGCCCACAGGGCGGTGCCTACCAGCAGCAGCGCGATGAGGACGTCTCTCACGGATGCAACGAGGCCAGTCGGCCAAACAAAGCAAGCTGAGCTTGCGTCGTATGCGCCCAGTCAAAGCCCTGCGCATAGCGACGTACGCAATCGCGATCGCGCGGAGAGTTCAGCAACTGCAAGATGCCATTGGCAATCGACTGCGCATCGCGCCGTTCAACCAGGAGACCTGCTGCATCGGATGCAACCACCTCTGGCGTACCCCATATCCGCGTGGCCACCACGGGTGTGCCGCAAGCCATGGCCTCCAACAGCACATTGGCCCAGCCTTCTCGGCTGGAGGCCAGGATCAGCACATCGGCAGCGCTGTACCAGTCCGCCATCTGGTCATTGGGAATAGCTCCGACGAGCGTGACACGGTCTGCGATACCCAGCCTCGTTACCTGTAATTCCAGGCGGGAGCGCTCCTCCCCATCGCCAACGATCAAAAGCCGCGCAGCGGGGTGACATGCCAGAACCGCAGGCATGGCGGCAATCGCCAAGTGATGCCCCTTGCGTTCGATGAGGTGCCCCACCGACAGCAATACGGGTGCTCCCTCTATTTGCAACTGGCTCCGAGCGTTCGACCTTGGAGCGAACCGATTCAAGTCGACCCCATTTCGCATCACATGCAAGCGACTTGACGGGACACCCCAGGCCCTGAGCACATCTGTCAATGCGGAGCAGACACCGATGGATGCGTCAGCGCGATTCGCTGCCCACTGAATCATTCGCTTCGGCAAAGCGTGTTCGGGAACCAAACTGATGTCCGAGCCGCGCGCAGTGATGGTCAGCGGCTTGCGGAAATACCTCGCCAGCAAGGCGGCAGCCACTCCATCGGGAAAAAAGTAATGGGCATCAATGACGTCGAAGTCGAAGCCCTCATCAAGAACCTGCTGCACGCAACGGAGCGCGGCCAACGCCAGCAGCAGCGGTGCCGTGGTCATGCCGACCTTGGGCAGCAGTGGATAACGCGGGTGCAGTACGTCAATACCGTTGCGCTGCTCTCTTGCAGGCGTGCGGGCAATGCGCGCGTAGTCGCCCCAGCGCTCGTGCGTCGACGGGAACCAGGGTACCGGCGCCACCACGCGCGTTTCCACCTGAGCAGTCTTCAACAACTCGCGCAGCCGTGTCTCCACAAAGATGCCGTGCAAAGGCCGCGCGCCGCTGGGATACAACGTCGAGAACAGCAGCGTGCGGATCGGGCGACTCATGGCAGTTGTACAGGGCCGCTCGCTGCGTCTGCTGCCAATTGACCAGCTCTCAAAACAGAGGCCAACCGAATCACACGCTGGGCGTTGTTGCACCAGGTCAGGCCGAGTTCCCCGACGGTCGCGTAAGCGCCAGCCGCCATGCGCTTGCGCAGAATCGGGTCACCACACAACCGACTCAAGGCCGACTCCAGAGCACCAGTAACGCTCGCATCAAACAGTAGCGCGTTGCGCCCATCGACCAGTATCTCCTCGATGTTCGGCTGGCGTGGTGCGACGATAGCCTTGCCAAGCGCCATGTACTCGAACAGCTTCAGCGGCGAGGCATAGGCCACCACCGCAGGCTGCAACGCGATGTCGAACGCAGCCACTAAGGCAGGCACCTCGTGACGAGTGACTACCCCAGTAAAGTGAACTCGGTCACCCAGCTGCAACTCGCGCGCCAATGCTTCCAAGCCGTCCTGCGCAGGACCGTCACCCACCATCAGCAGACGCGCATGGCGTGGGGTGTCGTCGCGAGCCATCCATCTCAGCACGCGATCGACCCCATGCCAGTCGCGTACGAAGCCGGTGAAACCGAGCACCAGCGCATCGGGCCAGCCGAGCGCCGCTTTGGCGTCTGACGGACTGGGCGCAAGCGAAAAATGCGCTTCGTTGATGCCGTTGGGAATGACCTCAATGCGCTGTTGCGGAATGCCGCGAGCCCTCACATAGTCGGCCAATACCTGTGTCACTGGAAGCACCATATCGGCTCCACGCCACGCCAGCCCTTCGGCCCAACGACCTAGCCAGGGCAGTCCCAGTCCGCCGAAACGCATCCGTTCATCGACCAGCGGTGCGTTGACTTCCAGCAGCAGCGGTAATCGCAGCCTTTTCTTGAGCAGCCAGCCCGAGAGCAGGAAAAGGTTGTAGCGCTCGTAAATCACGTCGGGTTTGAACTCGCGCGCCGCACGGGCCAGGCGCAGGTAAGCCAACGCGGAGTAACCCAGTTCCAGGCATTCGTAGACGGCCTTGGGCAGACGGTCGCGAAGCTGCCGCACCCAGCCCACCTCGGCACCCATGTCGGCTTTCCCGCTCACATCAGGCCCGACCACGCACACCTCGTGCCCCAGTTCGCGCAGTGCCTGAATCATCTCTTCGATGTGAACGGCCTGCCCATCTTTCGACGCGGTACGGTGGTGGTAAAGAATTTTCACGCCGCCACCAACGCACGCGTGTCGCCGGTCGCCTGCTTCAAAAACGCCTCAAACATCATCAGGCTCCACAGCGGCGTCGAATGGTCACGTCTGCCCGATTCGTGCTGCTCAATCAACTGGCGCACTACGGCGAGGTTCAAGCACCCAGAATCGGCAATGGCGCCATCAAGCAACGAGCGGCGCACGCGCTCCCGGAGTGGCCCGCGAAACCAGCGCGCCAGTGGCACCGCAAACCCCATCTTCGGGCGATACAGCACCTCGTCGGGCAGACGCTGCTCCAGCGCCTTCTTCATGAAATGCTTGCCGTTGCCCTTGTGCATCTTCAGCGATGACGGCAGCGTGCCCGCCCATTCCACCAGCGCATGGTCCATCAAGGGCTCGCGCACTTCCAACGAGTGCGCCATGCTGGCGC
>JANXTP010000175.1 GCA_025352345.1 Burkholderiales bacterium
GGCTTTCGAGTTGACCTGGCGCACGACGCGGCCGGTAAAGCGTCCGCACAGATCGCGGGCGTCGATCTTGACCTTCAGCCTGTCGGTCGAACCCACGCGGACTGATGGAAACGTCGGCTGCAGCAGCGGCGAGCCGGTCAGCGCAGCGACTTCGCGCGCAACGCCGAACACGCTCAGCACATGCCCGAGGTTCGGCGTCAGCTTCAGCGTGAACAGCGTGTCATCGAGCAGCAGGTGATCGCGCAGGCTGGCACCGACCTTGGCATCCGCCGCCAGCACCAGCAATCCGCCCTGTTCATCGGACAGTTTCAGCTCACGCGCCGAGCACAGCATGCCCTGGCTTTCGACGCCACGCAGCTTGCCGAGCTTGATGCGAAACGGCTCGGCACTCACCTTCTCATCGGCCGGTGGCAGTTCGGCGCCGACGGTGGCGCATGGCACCTTGATGCCGACGCGCACGTTCGGTGCGCCGCAGACGATGTTCAGCGGCGCCGCCGCACCGACGTCGACCTGGCAGACGTTCAGCCGATCGGCATCGGGATGGCGCTCAACCGCCAGCACTTCGCCGACCACCACACCAGTGAACGGCGGCGCGGCCGGGCGCAACTCTTCGACCTCCATGCCGGCCATGGTCAGCAGGTCGGCCAGCTCGGCGGTGTTCAAGGGCGGGTTGCAGAACTCGCGCAGCCACGACTCGGGGAATTGCATCGCGTGAACCTTCGGGAATGGTCTTCTTATGAGGTCTTACTTGAACTGCGACAGGAAGCGCAGGTCGCCGTCGAAGAACAGGCGCAGGTCGTTGACGCCGTAGCGCAGCATCGTCAAGCGGTCGGGGCCCATGCCGAAGGCGAAGCCGATGTAGCGCTCCGGGTCGAGACCGTAGTTGCGCACGACGTTCGGGTGCACCTGGCCCGAGCCGGCCACTTCGAGCCAGCGCCCTTTCAGCGGGCCGCTGGCAAAGGCGATGTCGACCTCGGCCGACGGCTCGGTGAACGGGAAGAACGACGGGCGGAAGCGCAGCTGCAGGTCGTCGGTCTCGAAAAAGGTGCGGAAGAAATCGGTGAAGACAACCTTCAGGTCTTTGAAGCTGACGTTCTCGCCGATCCACAGGCCTTCGCACTGGTGGAACATCGGCGAGTGCGTCGCGTCGCTGTCAACACGGTAGGTACGGCCCGGCGCAATCACCCGAATCTCGGGCATCGGATCTGCGCCGCGGTGCTTCTCGGCATGGGCGCGCGCATAGCGCACCTGCATCGGCGAGGTGTGCGGACGCAGGTTCAGCCAGCGGCCTTCGGCGTCTTTCACGTCGACGTAGAAGGTGTCCTGCATCGAGCGCGCGGGGTGGTTCTCGGGGTTGTTCAGCGCAGTGAAGCTGTACCAGTCGGTCTCGATCTCCGGGCCTTCGGCCACATCGAAACCCATCGAAGCGAAGATCGATTCGATGCGCTCCATCGTGCGCGACACCGGGTGCAGACCGCCTGTGCCACGCTGGCGGCCGGGCAGCGTCACATCGAGCGCCTCAGACCTCAGCTGCGCATCAAGTTCAGCATCGGCCAATGCCTGACGGCGCGCAGTCAGCGCCGCTTCGACCTGCTGCTTGGCGGCATTGATCAGCGCGCCGCGGGCTTTCTTGTCGTCGGGCGACAGCGCGGCCAGCGCTTTCAATTGATCGGTGAGGCGACCGGATTTGCCCAGGTAACGCGCCTTCGCGTTTTCCAGATCGGACGGGGTGGTGGCTTGCGCGAAGTCGCGCTGCGCATCGTGCACCAGGGGTTCGAGGTCGTTCATCGGATCGAGGTCTGGCTTCAAACGGAACCGCCACAAAAAAGGCCAACACGAGGTCGGCCTTGAAGGACTTGCACTGGTGGGGCTAACCCCGCCAGCGTGCCACGCTGCCTCAGGCCGAAGCCCGAGGACAGATCGAAGCGGTCAAGCGAGTTGGGCCTTCACCTTCTCGACGATGCTGCCGAAACCGGCAGGATCGTTCACGGCCATGTCGGCGAGCACCTTGCGGTCGATCTCGATCGACAGCTTCTTCAGGCCGGCCATGAACTTGCTGTAAGTGACGCCGTGGCTGCGACTGCCAGCGTTGATCCGGGCGATCCACAAATTGCGGAACACGCGCTTCTTGGTGCGGCGGTCACGGTACGCGTACTGCCCAGCGCGCATGACGGCTTGCTTGGCAATGCGGAACACGTTCTTGCGACGGCCGCGGTAGCCCTTGGCGAGGGCGATGATCTTCTTGTGACGGGCACGGGCGGTTACACCACGTTTGACGCGAGGCATGCGTTTTCTCCTTCAGTCAATTACAGGCCGGCGAAAGGCAGCATCTGCTTGATGCGGCCCTTGTCGGTCTCGTGCACGGCAGTCACACCGCGCAGGTGGCGTTTGACCTTCGTGGACTTCTTGGTGAGGATGTGGCGCTTGAACGCTTGGCCCCGCTTGACGGTGCCACCCGGGCGAACGCGAAATCGCTTCTTCGCGCTGCTCTTGGTCTTCATCTTGGGCATGACTGCTCCTTTTTAGTTGCTGCTGCAGGCGCCGGTACGACACGTACCGTCTTGTAGGCCTGCAGTCGCTTCTGCAAGCCACGGCGACCAGTCCGTGGCTTCCAATTTCTCACCCAGGCGACCAAACCTGAGTGCTGTATTCCTTCAAATGTCAGGACTTTCGTTTCGGTCCCAACACCATGATCATCTGACGCCCCTCTAGCTTGGGCATGTTCTCGACCACCGACACATCGGCCAACTCGTCGCGAATGCGCTCAAGCAGCCGCATGCCGATGTCCTGGTGGGTGATTTCCCGACCGCGATAGCGCAAGGTGACCTTGCCCTTGTCGCCGTCTTCCTCGATGAAGCGGCGCAGGTTGCGCATCTTGATCTGGTAGTCACCCTCATCGGTGCCGGGCCGGAATTTGACTTCCTTGACCTCGATCACCTTCTGCTTCGATTTGGCTTCGGCCGCTCGCTTTTGCTCTTGGTACTTGAACTTGCCGTAGTCCATCAGGCGGCAGACCGGGGGCTCGGCAGTGGCGGCAATCTCGACCAGATCGACATCCAACTCGCCTGCCATGCGCAGCGCTTCAAGGGTACTCACGATGCCCAAGGGCTCGTTTTCCACACCGTTCAACCGGACTTCGGGCGCCATGATCTCCCGATTGAGCCGGTGCTTGCGCTCGGCATTGGGGGTACGGCGATCAGCAAAAGTAGCGATGGTTCAAACCTTTCAACGAACTCCAAGGCAACGGAATTCACACCAAAACATGCACACGCACCGGTCGATCAAAGGGCTGGGCGCTCCGGCTGGAAGCAGGAGAGATCACGCTTTTTGAGCGATGCCGTCGGCGAACTTTGCGGAGAAGTCTGCCAGCGACATGACACCGAGGTCTTGATTTCCCCGGGCGCGTACTGCGATGGTCCCATTTGCCTTTTCCTTGTCACCCACGACAAGGATGTACGGGACCTTCTGCATTGAATGCTCTCGAATTTTATAGGTTATTTTCTCGTTGCGCAAATCGAGATTAACTCTAACTCCTTGTTTTTGAAGCGCTTTCGTCACTTCCTGCGCGTAATCGGCCTGGTGTTCGGAGATGTTGAGCACGCTGATTTGCACCGGCGCCAGCCACGTCGGCAGCGCACCAGCGTGCTGCTCGATCAGGATGCCGATGAAGCGCTCCAGGCTGCCGACGATGGCCCGGTGCAGCACCATCGGCGTGGCGCGCTCGCCGGCTTCGGTGACGTATTCGGCGCCCAGGCGCTCCGGCATGTTGGGGTCGACCTGGATCGTGCCGCACTGCCACTGGCGGCCAATCGCGTCTTTCAGCGTGTATTCGATCTTGGGGCCGTAGAACGCGCCCTCGCCTGGCGTGACGATGAAGTCGCAGCCTGAGCGGCGCAGGCTTTCCATCAGCGCGAACTCGGCCTTGTCCCACAGCGCGTCGGAGCCGATGCGCTTTTCGGGGCGTGTCGCCACCTTGTAGATGATGTTGGTGAAGCCGAAGTCGGCATAGACCTTCTGCAGCAACGTGGTGAACGCGGTGCACTCGTCGAGGATCTGGTCTTCGGTGCAGAAGATGTGGCCGTCATCCTGCGTGAAACCACGCACCCGCATGATGCCGTGCAGCGAGCCGCTGGGCTCGTTGCGATGGCATTGACCGAACTCGCCGAAGCGCAGTGGCAGATCGCGGTAGCTCTTGATGCCCTGCCTGAAGATCAGGATGTGGCCGGGACAGTTCATCGGCTTCAGCGCGTATTCGCGCTTTTCCGATTCGGTGGTGAACATGTTCTCGCGGTATTTGTCCCAGTGGCCGGTTTTTTCCCACAGGCCCTGGTCGAGCACCTGCGGGCCCTTGACCTCCTGGTAGCCGTTGTCCCGGTAAACAGCGCGCATGTACTGCTCCACCTGCTGCCACACCGTCCAGCCCTTCGGGTGCCAGAACACCAGCCCCGGTGCGTGTTCGTCGATGTGGAACAGATCCAGTTCGCGGCCCAGCTTGCGGTGGTCGCGCTTCTCGGCCTCTTCGAGCATGTGCAGGTGCTGCTGCAGATCGTCTTTGCTCGCCCAGGCGGTGCCGTAGATGCGTTGCAGCATCTCGTTGCGGTGGTCGCCGCGCCAGTAGGCGCCGGCCACTTTCATCAGCTTGAAGTGCTTGAGTCGCCCGGTGCTCGGCACGTGCGGGCCACGGCACAGGTCCTCAAACGCGCCTTCGCGGTACAGCGACACGTCTTCGCCCGCCAGGATGCTTTCGATGATCTCGGCCTTGTAGGCTTCGCCGATGCCTTTGAAATGCGCCACCGCCTCGTCGCGCGGCAGCACGCGGCGCTCGACTTTTTCGTCCTTCTTCGCCAGCTCGGTCATCTTGGCTTCGATGGCGGCGAGGTCGTCCGGCGTAAAGGGGCGCTGGTACGAGAAGTCGTAGAAAAAGCCGTTCTCGATCACCGGGCCGATCGTCACCTGCGCCTCAGGGAACAACGTCTTGACCGCATAGGCCAGCAAGTGCGCCGTGGAGTGGCGGATGACATCGAGCCCGTCGGCATCCTTGTCGGTGATGATGGCCAGCGCCGTGTCCTGCTCGATCAGGTGACTGGTGTCGACCACTTTCGATGCAGTTCCGCTGCCAACCCGACCGGCCAGCGCCGCCTTGGCCAGCCCGCTACCGATGGACGCAGCCACATCGGCCACCGTCACCGGGCCGGGGAACTGGCGCTGTGAGCCATCGGGCAACTGAATCGAAATCATCAAAGCTCCGTCGGAAATGAAAAAGCGCGGTCCACAACCGCGCCCTGCTTGAACCCTTGCAATCGCAAATTTTAAGCGTCAAAACGGCAGGATCGCCAGGTTGGCCGTGCGGTCGACGAACCACAGCGAGCCGATGACGATGGCCACCGCTGAGCCACCGCGGATTACCACAAGCGGATACCAGCTCTGCCGGCGAAATGCGAACAGCGCGGTAACGGCGACCGCCACGATGCACAACTGCCCCAATTCGATGCCGAGATTGAACTGGAACAAGGCCCAGGCGAACTGCGCCGTCGGCAGGTTCAGCTCGCCCAGCACGCCGGCAAAACCGAAACCGTGGATCAGGCCGAACAGGAAGGTCACGATGGCCCGGCGCCCGCGGAAGATCGGGGTCAGGTTGTCGATCGCGGCGAGCACGATGGTCACCGCGATCGCCGGTTCAATGAACGACGACGACAGCGACACCAGCTTCAAGCCGGCAAGCGTCAACGTCACCGAATGCGCAATGGTGAACGCGGTCACGATCACGGCCACCGGCATGATGGCCTGCGCCAGGCGCTCCACCGGCTGCCAGCCGGTCGTCGTGCGACGCATCACCGCAGGCAGCAGCAGCGCCAGCAGGAACAGCACATGGTCGTAGCCGCCGAGGATGTGCCGCGTGCCTTCCTTGACGAAGCCAGCGGACGCGTGCGACTCCGGCGGGGCTGCTGCCACAACGGCAACACTTTCGCTCGCTGCGACGCCGGCCGATGCCGATCCGGCAGCGTCCACGCTGGCGCCGGATGCGGCCGTCGGCGCTGATGCGGCCACCTTCGCCGCCAGCGGCAACACCTTGGTCGGGTCGAGCACCTGCACCACCGCCTCGCTGCCCGGTCGCTCGATCTTCGCGATGGCGCGGTGCGTCGGGTCGATCTCACGCAGCGCGCTGTAGCGGATCGTCGGCAGTGCAGCATCGACCGCACAGCCGCCCGACCAGGTGAGCGCCGCATAAACACCATCGGCGCGGCGCTCAAGCGCAGTCGTTGCCGATTGCCATTGACAGCCATCGACCAGCACCCGGGCGGCCAGGTAGCGCTCGATGGCCGGATAGGCCGCGCGCACCTCGCCCCAGGTCAGTTGTCCATTCGCGTCGGCATCGATGTCGAGCACCGCATCAAGGTCGCGCAGCGCCAGGTCTACGCGCAGCGTCGATGCCGCACCGTCGAGCTTGAGTTGCAAATAGGCATCGCTGCCCTTGTGCGCCATGACTGGGCCGGCCAGCAGCAGGCAAACGCCCCAAGCCAGAACGCGCAGCAGGCGTATGCCGATCGTCGCCACCGACACGTCAGAGCAAGGCATCGAGACGCTGGTCATGCAGGCCCATCTCCTTGCGCAGTTGATCGGCCTCGCGGATCGCCTTGGCATCGCCAGCCGCTCGCGCGGCATGGGCCAGCACCAGCAGATCCAGCGGCTCGCGCTGCTTGCGCACGTTCTCGCGTGCCAGTTCCAGCGCGGCGGCGGGCTTGTCGTCGACCCACAAAGCGAACATCGCCTGTTCGCGGGCATGGGTGCCGCGCGCACCGGGGCGCAGATTGGCTTGCGCCATCGCATCGCGCACCAGGCGGGCATCGACGGCCGCGTTCGGCGTTTTCAGCCGCGTGCCAACCATCGCCAGGCGCAGCATCACGGCGTCGGTGCGGGGCTGTGGCACCAGCAACGCCAGGGCCTCTTCTTCACGCCCTTGTTCGAACAGAAAATCGATGTAGGTCAACAGCGTGTAGCCCCCGGTCTCGGCTTCCAGCGCCTTCTTGAAAGCCGCCTCGGCCGCCTCGGGCTTGCCACCGCGCTGCTCCAGCTCGGCCAGCGTGGTCAGCAGCCACGAGCGCGTCGATGCAGGCAGCCGTGGCGGCGCCAGCAGCTGTTGCAAGGTGCGGCGCGCCTCCTCGTCGTCGCCGCGCAGGCTGGCGTTTTCGGCCAGACAGGCCTGAGATTCGAGACGTACCCCGGCCGCCTGCAAGCCCCGACAAGCCGCATCGGAGGCGGCATAGCGCCCCTGCACGCGGCGCACGGTGGCCAGCGTCAACCAGGCCTGCGCGTGGTCGGGTCGGCGCGCGACCAGCATCTCCAGGTGGCTCGCCGAGAGCTCGAACTCATGCAGATACTGCTGCACCGTCGCCTGCAACAGCAGCACGTCGTCGGGTGCGGTCTTCGGATCAGGCCAGCCCTGCAGCACCGCCAGCGTTTGGCCGGCATAGCGGGGATCGCCCAGTTCACGCGCCCGCGACAGGTAACGCCGGGCCAGAGAAACAGCCGTCGCCGCGTCAGTGGGGTGATTGACCCACAGCCGACGCAGTTGCCGGTCTTCGGCCGCCGTACCGCCCGCAGGCAACACCTCGATCACTTCGGTGTCCAGGGTCGGATTGAGCGGTTCGGCACCGGCACCGTGGCTCCACACCGTCGGCAGCGCGCCGACAGTCAGCACTGCGGCAAGACGCCAGCCTGAAACTCGAAACATCGCCCTCGCTCCTGTGGAATCCACATAAAAATAGGCGCCCTGCCCCTTGCGGGACGGGACGCCTGAATTCTCTCTTACCGCTTATCAGGGAACGGCAGCCGGCTCGGTCGTGTCGCTGGAGGCCAGCGTATCAGGCACAACCACCGGCTCCAGCGTATCGGTCGTGCTGGGCGGCACCGCCGCCAGCGCGGCAACGTAGCTCGTGGCTGCCGCTGGGTCGCTGGACGCGGCTGCGGGCACGGCATCCGTCACCGCTGGCACTTGCGCGCCACCCCCCCCACCGCCGCAGGCCGACAACAACGCTACCGCGAAGCCCATCGCCAACAAGGTTTGCTTGCTCATGATGGATGACTCCTTAGTTGGTGCCAGCGCCTGGGATCGGCTTGGCAAAGTACGGGAAGGCGCTGGTGCGTGGGTACCCCGGGGTGTCGACTGCTTGGTCGATGCCATCGTGCAGTTTGGTTGAGGTCAGACCCAGTGGCACGGCAGCGGCGTTACACGTTGACGTGAGCGTCGTGCCACCGTTTGCGCCCGGGATCGTGAAGCTGTTGAAGCCGAGAACGTTCGCATTGCTGGACGCCAGGTTCGAGCTGAAGCTGCCCTCGCTGTTGGCCAGACACAGCGTGCCGGTGATCGCGATCAACGAGATGTCAACGACGTCATCGCTGGGCCGACGGCCATTCGGGTAACCGGCCAGATCGTCCGTCGCAGGGTCCAGATTGGCAGCACCGCCTTTGGCAAGCACGGTTCCGGCGATGCCCAAACGATTCTGCTGTCCCAGCGGACGCGCCGTGATTGCGGTGTTCAGGCGCAACATTTCAGCAGGAACGACGGTACCGGCTGGCCGATTGACCGTCGGAATGCCTTGCAGGAACACGTTCAACAAGTCGGTACGTGGCAGGTTTGTCGGGGCAATAACACCCGGACCAGTGGCAAAGGCAATCTCCAGCAGGCTCGGAAGCGTGGGGTTGGTCACATAAGTGGCGAATTGCAGGTCGTCCTTTGGCTTGGAGCCATTGAAACGGTCCTTGTCCGGCAAGCCGATGATGACCTCGTTGATCAACGGATGACCCAGACGCGAGACTTGCGTCCAGGCGCCGCCATTGATGGCGGTGGTGCCATGACCGCGACGCGGTGTCGGGTTCAGCAGGCGGCCTTGACGCAAGCTGGCAGTGGTCCAGCCACCAATAACGGTCTCGGAGCCGGCGGTCAGGCAGGACTTCGGCACTTCGATGGCCAGCGTGGTGACGTTCTTGTCTGCAAGACTGTCAGAGCCCGCATGGTTCGCCGGATCGGTCGCGGCATTCTTCAACGTTGGATCGGTGATAACCGACAGCGGCACATTGACCAAGTCGAAAATCACGCCCAGGTTGACGGCAAACGGGTCTTTGCGCTGGCCGACAAACACCTTGCCAGGGGCCGAGCAACCTGGGATGTTGACGGTGTAGATGTGCTGGGCTGCGTACGCCTCGTAGTTCGGAATCGTCTTCGAGCCAATGTTGTCGACTGGCTTGTCAAAGGTGGCCGAGCCGCCGTTGGCATTGGTGATCGCGGCCTTGGTGCCCTTGCGGCGATCGCCTCGGATGATGTCGACGGTGAAGGTTTCGTTCAGGTTCAGGTTGGGCGAATTCGGCACGGTGACGCCACCAGCCTGAATCAGCGGAATCGCCACGTTGGCAGAGCCGATCGGGATCTGGACGCCCGGTGAGGCTGCCGTGCCCTTCAGCGTGTTCTTGAATCGGAACTGGAAGGTGATGTCTTCCTTCGCATCGCCGTTGTTGTCGATGTGGATTTCGTACAGCGCATTCGGATCCAGAGAGAAATAATTAGGCCCGCCGTACGGGTCCTGCAGCGGCAGGTAATTGGCCATGATCGAGACATAGCTCTCACGGCCTGACTCGTAGCTGTTGAACATGTAAAAGTCGGTGGCATCGACCTTGGGCGTCGTCGTGATCGACGGCGCTTCGCGGTGGCTGGAGGCGTGTGCCGGCAGCGCCGCGCTGATTCCGTAGGCCGCCGCCAGCGCGCCGATGATCGGCAGCAGGCGGGTGGATGGCGTCTGTGTTGTCTTCATGGGTGGTGTCTCATTTCTAGGTTGTGGGGTTCACGCGCGGCACCAAGGTGCTGCGACCTGACTGGCGTGCCCGCTTCAGGGAGGCGAGTTGCGCTCCCTCACTTACGAGACGAGTTCGAATCTGGATGCAGTCGATCACCAACTGAATCGCAACAAGCTGTTGAATGACGTGCGGTATCAGCGCAACGAGCCCCAAACCACGCGTTTACCCTAAGACCTCCCAACGTCCTCAGCGGCGGATCTGCAATTTGGCGAATGCGGCCGACATCGCCCCGCCACCGGCCACGATGTCGCTCGCGCGCGGCTTCGATGGCCGTTCACCGCGACCCGTTGGCTGGAATCGGTTGCCGGCCCCGGCCGCATCCTTGCCACCGCGGTCGGCGGGCACCGCATCGAGCTTCATCGTCAGCGAGATCCGCTGCCGCGACAGGTCGACCTCGAGCACCTTGACCTTGACCACGTCACCGGTCTTCACCACCTCGCGCGCATCACTGACAAACTTGTGGGCGAGTTGGCTCACGTGGATCAGACCGTCCTGATGCACGCCCAGGTCGACGAAGGCACCGAACTGCGCGACGTTGCTGATCGTGCCTTCGAGCGTCATGCCCGGCTGCAGGTCCTTGATGTCCTCGATGCCGTCGGCGAGCTTCGCCACCTTGAAGTCAGGGCGCGGATCGCGGCCCGGCTTCTCCAGCTCGGCCAGGATGTCCTTCACCGTGATCGCACCGAAGCGCGCGTCGGCGAAGGCTTCGGGCTTCAAAGAACGAATCACGTCGCTGCGACCCATCACCTCAGCGGCTGGCGTCTTCACCGCGGCCAGGATGCGCTCAACCACCGGATAGGTCTCGGGGTGCACGCCCGACTGGTCGAGAGGGTTGTCGCCGTTGCGCACGCGCAGGAAGCCGGCGCTCTGCTCGAAGGTCTTCGCACCCAGCCCGGCCACCTCCAGCAATTGCTGCCGGTTGCGAAACGCCCCATGCGCGTCACGCCAGCGCACCACGCTGGCCGCCACCGCAGCGCTCAGGCCCGACACCCGCGACAGCAAGGGCACCGAGGCGGTGTTCACATCGACCCCGACGGCGTTGACGCAGTCCTCGATCACCGCGTTCAGGCTCTTGGCCAGATCGCTCTGGTTGACGTCGTGCTGGTACTGGCCGACACCGATGCTCTTCGGCTCGATCTTCACCAGCTCGGCCAAGGGGTCTTGCAGGCGCCGCGCGATGCTGACCGCGCCGCGCAGACTCACATCCAGATCGGGCAGTTCCTTGCTGGCGACTTCGCTGGCGCTGTAGACCGAGGCGCCGGCCTCGCTGACGACGACCTTGGTGATCTGGCGATCGGCCGACACTTTCTGGAGGCGTTGGATCAGCTCCACCGCCAGCTTGTCGGTCTCGCGGCTGCCGGTGCCGTTGCCGATCGCGATCAGGTCGACGCCATGCGTCGCACACAAGCGGGCCAGCGCGTGCAGCGAGCCCTCCCAGTCGCGGCGAGGCTCCAGCGGGTAGATCGTCTCGGTCGCCAGCACCTTGGCGGTCGCATCGACCACGGCCACTTTGCAGCCGGTGCGGATGCCCGGGTCCAGCCCCATCACCACGCGCGGGCCGGCGGGTGCGGCCAGCAGCAGGTCGCGCAGATTTTCAGCAAACACCTTGATCGCAACCTGCTCGGCGGCTTCGCGCAGGCGGGCGAACAGGTCGCGCTCCAGGCTCATACTGAGCTTGACCTTCCAGCACCAGGCGATGCACCTGCGGATCAGGTCATCGGCAGGCCGTTGGGCGTGGTGCCAGCTCAGGTGCACCGCGATGCGGCCTTCGGCGAGTGATACCGCAGGCGTGGGCCGGCCGGTCTGGGTCAGTACCGCATCGGTTGGCGCGGCTTCGAGCACCAGCTTCGCGTCCAGCAGTTCCAACGTGCGGCCGCGGAACACCGCCAGCGCGCGATGCGACAGCACGCAGCGGATCGGCTCGGCGTAGTCGAAGTAGTCGCGAAACTTGGCCGTGTCGGGTTGGTTGGCGTCCTTGCCCTCCAGCAGCTTGCTCTGGAAGCGGCCCTCGGCCCACAACCATTCCCGCAGCTTGCCGACCAGCACCGCGTCTTCGGCCCAACGCTCGGCCAGGATGTCACGCACACCGTCGAGCACGGCCGTCGCGTCGGCGAAGCCCGCGTCGACATTGGTGAAGGCGATGGCCTCGGCCAGCGGTTCGAGCGTCGGGTCGGCAAACAGCTGGTCGGCCAGCGGCTCCAGGCCCGCCTCGCGGGCGATCATCGCCTTGGTGCGGCGCTTTTGTTTGAAAGGCAGGTAGAGGTCTTCAAGCTCTTGCTTGGTCGGCGCAGCCTCGATCGCCGCCTGCAGCGCAGGCGTCAGCTTGCCCTGGTCGGCGATGCTCTTGAGCACCGCTTCGCGGCGCTCTTCCAGCTCACGCAGGTACGACAGCCGCGCTTCGAGTTCGCGCAGCTGGATGTCGTCGAGGTTGTCCGTCGCTTCCTTTCGATACCGGGCGATGAACGGCACGGTGGCGCCGCCATCGAGCAGTTCGACAGCAGCGTTCACTTGGGCCGGCCGAACCTTCAGTTCAGCAGCGATTTGCAGCAGGATCTTGTTCAAGGGAGGGGGGCCGATCGGGCATGAAACGAGAAGAAAGAAAACCGCCCCAAGGCGCGCTCAGCGCACCGGGGCGGCGGAGTGTGCCACGGGGGTTTGGCCGAGATACCGCAGTGCCCCCTCGGCCGCCCAGACACCGCTGGCAAAGCAGGCGGTCAGCAAGTAGCCGCCGGTCGGCGCTTCCCAATCGAGCATCTCGCCGGCACAGAACACGCCGGGCAAGGCCCGCAGCATGCCGCTCGTGTCCATCGCCTCGAAGCGCACGCCACCGGCCGTGCTGATGGCCTCGTCGATCGGGCGCGGTGCGGTCAACGTCAGCGGCAAGGCCTTGATCGCCGTGGCAAGGCGCTGCGGATCCGCGATCGCGTCGCGCGGCAGCAACTCGTACAGCAGCGCCGCCTTGACGCCGTCCAGACGCAGCCGACCTTTCAAATGAGTGGACAGCGACCGCGAGCCGCGCGGGTGCGCCACTTCGCGGGCAACCCAATCGGCACTGCGGCCGGGCAGCAGATCGATGTGGGCGACCTCGCGGCCGTCGGCCCCGATGGCATCGCGCAGTACGGAAGACGCCGCATAAACCAGGCTGCCTTCAACGCCGCCGTCGGTGACGACGAACTCGCCCGCCTGTGCGAACACCTGACCACCGGGGCCAGCGTAAGCCAGTGCCACGTTCTTCAGCGGCGCACCCGCATGGCGGCTGCGGAAGTGCTCGCTCCAGCCAGGTCGGACTTCTCCCCGCGCATTGAGGTGCGCGACATCGAAACCACAATTCGACGGCCGCAGCGGTGCGACCTCGACACCACGCGCCTGCAAGCATGGCACCCAGGCACCATCGGACCCTAGCCGCGTCCAACTGGCGCCGCCCAGCGCCAGCACGACCGCGTCAGCGCACACCTTCAGGGCGCCCTGCGGTGTCTCGAAAGCCAGCGTGCTCGCTGCCACGGTGTCAAAAGAATCAGCCCAGCCCACCCAGCGGTGTCGCATGTGGAAGCGCACCCCTTGATCGCGCAAGCGATGCAGCCAGGCGCGCAGCAGCGGCGCGGCTTTCAGGTCGAGCGGGAACACCCGGCCCGAGCTGCCGATGAAGGTGCCGATGCCCAGCCCCTGCGCCCAGGCGCGCAACTCAGCGGCGCTAAAGCGCTGCAACATCGGCTCGACGGCGTCGCGGCGATCGGCATAGCGCGCGGCAAAGGCGTCGGCAGGTTCGGAGTGCGTCAGGTTCAACCCGCCCTGGCCGGCCAGCAGAAACTTGCGGCCGACCGATGGCATGGCGTCATACAAGTCAACCTGCACCCCGGCAGCGGCAAGTACCTCGGCAGCCATCAGACCGGCCGGGCCGCCGCCGACGATGGCGACATGCTGTTCAAGTTTCGGGAGGGCGTCGAGCAACTGGATGCAGTGAAGTCGAGAAAGGCCGAGGAGCATAGAGCACCTGTGTTGAAAGCCGCCCCGCTCCGTAAGGTTCGACGACCCGGCGCGACGCAGTCAGGTCGTTGCCCACCCGGAGTACCGCATGCCGATGGAATCCTTGTCCGCAATAAAGTTTCATTGCCAGCCGGTGGCCAGCGGTGGCAGACACGTCGCTCGTCGTGCATGGCAGCTGCTGCTCGTCACCGTGGGCGCCGGCAGCTTGGTCACGTCGTCGCCAGCAGCGGAAGGCGGCGGCAGTTGCACCGCGCGCAGCGGTGCCACGACGCCCGCGGTGGTCGAGCTCTACACCTCGGAAGGCTGCAGCTCGTGTCCTCCCGCCGACCGCTGGCTGTCGACGCTGTCGACGCAGCGCGATGTGATTGCGCTGGCCTTCCACGTCGATTACTGGGACAACCTGGGCTGGAAGGATCCGTTCAGCAGCCCGGCTTTCACGGCGCGGCAATCTCAGCAGCAAGCGGTCAATGGTTCGCGCTACAGCTACACCCCGCAGGTGACGATCAACGGCATCGACATCCGCCACTGGCCCAGCCTGCGCGCACCGATCACCGTGCCGCCGGTCGCCTCACCGGTGCAGGTGCAGCTCAGCCGTGACGGCGATCGCTACACCGCGGTCGTGCAGGCAATGGGCGGTGCCTCGGCGCGGGTCGGGGCTTACTGGGCGGTGACCGAGAACGCGCTGGTGTCGGAGGTGAAACGTGGTGAAAACGGCGGATCGACACTGAGACACGATTTTGTCGTGCGCGACTACCGCCCGGTGTCGCCCTGGGCCACCGTCGACGGCACCAAGACACTCAGCTTCAACCTGCTGCCGGCGTCCGACGGCAGCCGCCCGAGGCAGGTCCATCTGGTGGTGTTCGATGCCGACACCGGCAGACCGGTGCAGGCGGTCAAACTCGGTTGCTGACGCCCAAGATCAGTAGGCGGCGACGCTGTTGCCGCGGATGTAGCCTTCCAGGTAAGTGATCAGCTCGGTCTGGTGGCAGATCACTTCCTTGACCACGTCGCCGACCGACACCATGCCGACGACCTTGCCATTGGTGCACACCGGCAGGTGGCGGATGTTCTTCGACGACATCATCACCATGCAGGCGTCGATGGTTTCCTCGCCCGTGACGGTGAACACGTCACGCGTCATGATCTCCGCTGCCGTGGTTTCCGAAGCCTTGCGGTTGCGGAACAACACCTTCAGCGCGCAATCCCGCTCGGACACGATGCCGATCAACTGCTCCTGATCGAGCACCACCACTGAACGGATGGTGTTGGCCAGCATCATTTCAAGAACGGTCTGTACCGAATCGGTCGATGTCACCGAGAAGACGACCTTTTGTGGCTTCTTCTTGAGCAGATCCTTGACCTTGATCATCTTGGTACTCCTTGAGATGGTGGTTCTGTGAAAGTCGGTTGGAATCGGTCCGGCACTGTCGCACATCGCGGCGATGGCGAAAAGGCTGGTCAACCCCTTTTTTATCTGGTCTCAAGTCAACCGCCTGGGCTGCCGAAAACCAGCCAACAACACCGCCGGTGGTGTGCGCTCGGGCCCGCTGTGGCGCCGGTCGTCGCCGAGCATGTCCTCGCCCGCCCCACAACATGATGGAGACAAAAGCATGAGCGCTGTCTTGAAACGAATTTTCGGCTCGTCCGGCGAGCAGGATGCAACCCTGGCACAGCTCAACGAAGCCCGCGCCCACGAGCAGGAGCTGGCGCAGCAGCTGGCCGATCTGGGCCTGCAGGTCGATTCGCTGCAGACGCGCTTCGACCTGGTGCGCATGGCCACCTCCGACGGCCTGTGGGACATGGAGATCAACCCGGACGACCCGTCGAACCCCGACAACCCTTTCTGGTGGTCGGACCAGTTTCGCCGGATGCTGGGCTTCACCAACGAGCAGGATTTCCCCAATGTGCTGTCGAGCTGGTCAAGCCGGCTGCACCCAGAGGACAAGGACCGCACGCTGGCGGCATTCGGCAAGCACCTGGCCGACCGCAGCGGCCGCACACCTTACGACGTGAAGTACCGACTGGCGATGCGGGACCGCAGCTATCGCTGGTTCCGTGCCCGCGGCGAAACGATCCGTGCCTCGGACGGCTCGCCGCTGCGCGTCGCCGGGTCGCTGACGGACATCACCGCCGCGGTTCAGGACGACCAGATGCTGAACACGATGATGGTCCGCTTTGACCTCGGCCGCGAGATGCTGCAGGAAGGTCTGTGGGACATGGAGGTCGTGGCGGGCGATCCGGTGAACCCGAAGAACGCGTTCTGGTGGTCACAACAGTTCCGCCGGCTGGTGGGCTACGAGACCGAAGCTGAATTCCCCGACGTGCTGGAGAGCTGGGCGTCGAAGCTGCACCCGGAAGACCTGGACCGCATCGTCGGCGCCTTCACTGCACACCTCACCGACCGCACCGGCCGCACGCCCTACGACGTCGAATACCGGCTGCGCTGCAAGGACGGCTCGTTCCGCTGGTTCCGCGCCCGCGGCCAGACCAAGCGAGCTGCCGACGGCACACCGCTGCGCGTGGTGGGGGCCCTGGCCGACATCTCGCTGCAAAAGCAGGAAGAAGAGAACCAGCGCGCTCAGGTCGAGAACAACGTCTTCATGGACAACAGCCTGAAGACGATCGGCGACATCGTCGGTTCGATCCAGAAGGTGGCACACCAGACCAACCTGCTGGCGCTGAACGCCTCAGTGGAAGCCGCTCGCGCCGGCACCGCCGGCCGCGGCTTTGCCGTGGTGGCCGACGAGATGCGCGTGTTGGCCCACCAGGTGCAAAGCGCGACCGCACAGATCGTCGCGATCCAGAAGAGTCTGGCGAACCGACGCAACAGCAAGAAGAAGTAGGCGTCGCTGGCGGCGTGTGGGCGCCGTCTGACACACGGCTCGCCGGCCCTCCGATGAACGGCGGGCTGATCGGTACACAAGATGTCGGCATGCCCTGTCCCTGCCTGCCCCAACGACACGCCCGGCTCGTGCTCTGTCTCTTGCCCTGCTGCCGCTGCGGTTCACGTGGCACGCTGCCGGTGCTCAGGCGACCGAGTCGCCGATCCTTCCGAAGGAGCCTGACAAAAGCTACGCGATCCTGATCGCCGAGATCATCGGCTCCGACTTCGCGCTGAGCCATTTCAACCGGGCCTTCAGTGGCGCGTTGGACGGCAACGCGGGCTGGCGCTTGATTCGACGCAACCTGACCCACGGCTGGGTCACCGACAACGACCCCTTCAGCGTCAACCAGTTCGCCCATCCGTATCAGGTATCGCTGTACCACGGCGCCGCTTGCTTGACTGGCCTGAGCTGCTGGGAAGCCTCGGCGTTGACCTTTGCCGGCAGCTTTCTCGGCGAGCCGCTGTTCCGCATGACCAATTTGCTGCTGCGCGGCAACAACGTGCCTCTGTTCCGACGTGAATGAGGTGCAGCGGCCATCTCGCCACCGGTCGGCCCGAACCGCCTGATGTGCGCCGTCGAGAGCGCCTCCACGATGCGCGTCCGCGACCCGCACGCCACCGCGCTGAGGTCCGTCTGGTCGCACCGCAACGCGAGCTGCCCATCGGGCGGTGACCGCAAACAGACGCTGGGCACCATCGACATCTGTTGCACGCTGCCGGGCGAAGACGGCCAGACCGAATGGCGCGCAGCATCGAGTGACTGACCGATCCGACCCGAGGAATTCGTCAAGAATCCAGCATGCCGGCTGCGCCTCTGCTCGACCCGACCACCAAGAAGTACCTGCCCTGGGTCGTTGCGACGGCGCTGTTCATGGAACAGCTCGACGCCACCATCGTCAACACGGCCGTGCCTGCCATGGCGGCCAGCCTGCACGTCACGCCACTGAGCCTGAAGGCAGTGGTCGCCAGCTACATCCTGAGCCTGGCGGTGTGCATCCCGATCAGCGGCTGGATGGCCGACCGCTTCGGCACCCGCCGCGTGTTCATGAGCGCGGTGGCGATCTTCACCGTCGCCTCGATGCTGTGCGGCCTGTCGGTCAACGTGCCGATGCTGGTCGCCGCGCGCATCCTGCAGGGCATCGGCGCGGCGATGATGATGCCGGTCGGGCGCCTGGCCATCATCCGGACCTTCGCCAAGTCAGAGCTGTTGACAGCGATGAATTTCGTCATCATCCCGGCGCTGATCGGCCCGCTGCTCGGGCCCACCATCGGCGGGCTGATCGTGCATGTGTTGTCGTGGCGGGAGATCTTCTTCGTCAACCTGCCGGTGGGCGTGATCGCGCTGTGGATGATCCACCGCCACATGCCCGATTACCTTGGTGATGCGCAGCGCCCGCTCGACCTGGTCGGCCTGGTGCTGTTCGGCAGCGGCACGGCGCTGCTGTCGTGGCTGCTGGAAATCTTCGGTGAGCACCGGCTCGATGCCACCTCGCTCGCAGTGCTGTTTCTGCTGTCGATCAGCCTGCTCGCTGGCTACGTCTGGCATGCCCGCGATGCCGCCTTCCCGCTGCTGCGGCTGGGCCTGTTCAAGACGCGCACGTTCAGGGTTTCTGTGGTCGGTGGCTTCGTCACGCGGCTGGGCGTGGGCGGCCTGCCGTTTCTGCTGCCGCTGCTGTACCAGCTGGGGCTGGGGTTGCCAGCATGGCAATCAGGTCTAATGATGATGCCGACCGCGCTCGCCGCGATGGGCATGAAGCTGGTGTCGCAGCAGGTGCTGCGCCGCTTCGGCTACAAGCAGGTGCTGGTGGTCAACACGGTGATGATCGGCATCACCATCTCGCTGTTCGCCACCGTCGATGCAGCCACCCCGCTAGCCGCCATCATCGCCCTGGGCCTGGCGCAGGGCTTCTTCAATTCACTGCAGTTCTCGAGCATGAATTCGATGGCCTACGCTGACATCGACACGCCCGACTCCAGTATGGCCAGCACCATCGCCAGCTCGATGCAGCAGCTGTCACTGAGCTTCGGCCTGGCCTGCGGTTCACTGGTCGCGGGCTGGTACCTGGGCGAGCTGCCGCAGACCGACCGCGTTGCGATGACTGGCGCACTGCACCACGCGTTCCTGACGCTGGGGGTGCTGACGATCGCGTCGTCGCTGTCGTTCTGGACGCTGCGGCCGGGCGATGGCGACAGCGTCAGCAAGGGCAGCGCCCTGCCGGAGGTTCAGCGGTAGAACGCCTCGACCCGGCCCTTCAGCTTGAGCAGCAGCGGCTGGCCCTTGCGGTCCACCGCCTTGCCGGCCGGCACCTTGATCCAGCCTTCGCTGATGCAGTACTCCTCGACATCGGTGCGGTCGGTGCCGTTGAAGCGGATGCCAACGTCGTGTTCGAAGATCGCCGCAACGTGATGCGGACTGCGGGTGTCGATCGACAGGTGGTCGGGCAGCTGGGGTTTGGTGACGGTGTCGTTCATGGCGATGTGTGGAGTGGTGCTCAGCCCTGCAGGCCGGCATAGACGCTTTGCACGTCTTCGTTGCCGTCCAGCGCGGCCAGAAAGGCTTCGATCTCTTCCAGCTGTTCGGCACTGAGGCTGGCGGGTGAAACGGGATGCTTCGGCTTGTAACCCAGCTTGGCCGACAGCACGGTGAAACCCTGCGCCGGCAGTGCACGGCTGACCAGATCGAGGTCGGTCGGGTCGGTCAGGAACAGGGTGACGCCGTCGTCAGCTGCCTCGAAGTCCTGCGCACCCGCTTCGATAGCAGCCAGCTCTGGGTCGGCACCGGCGGTGATCGGCTCGGCCTCGATCATGCCCAGGTGGTCGAAATCCCAGGCCACCGAGCCTGACGCGCCGAGCTGCCCTTTATCCGCCCGTTCTCCACATGCGCCGGCACATACTCCAACCCCGGCGGCACCGCCTGGCTCAGCTCCAGCCAAGCCGCCGCCATCAACATGACCAGCATCGACCCCATCGTACCCCACAGCAATTCGCGCGTGAATCGCTTACCGCTCCACAGCCAAACCCCGTACGCCGCGAACGGCATCAGGAACAACAGTATCTCCAACACCCGCAACATCAGCTTTCGGTCCGCAACCGATGCGCCAGATGCACCAGCATCGCCGCCGTCGCCCCCCAGATGTAGTGGTCCGGATGCGGCCAGACCCAGAACTCCCGCCAAGCCCCCAGGAAATGCGACCGCCGCCGCTCCGGTGCGGCGGGGTCCAACACCACCGACAACGGCAGCGAAAAAACCGCCTCGACCTCATGCGGCGAAGGTATCAGCCCGAGATCGCCCAACTCCACCCCATCCGGCAACAACCCCAGCACCGGAATCACCCGATACCCCGTCCCGGTCACGTAATCCCCCAACCGCCCCAACAGCTCCACATGATGCCGGCCAAGCCCCACCTCCTCCTCGGCCTCCCGCAATGCGGCGTGCTCGGGACTGGCATCCTCGGGATCGATCCGCCCGCCCGGAAAACTCACCTGCCCGGCATGCTTGTTCAGATGCGCCGTCCGCTTGGTCAGCAACACCCCCGGCGTCGACCCCAATACCAGCGAAATCAGCACCGCCGCCGGCACCAACGGTCCATCGGCCAGATCCACCCCATCGCTACTGGCCAAGGCCGCACCGAACGACGGCGGGTC
>JANXTP010000189.1 GCA_025352345.1 Burkholderiales bacterium
CCGCTGAACCGACCGCGCACGGTCGTCGCGTCGCCGGTCCCGGCATCGGTGCTTGCAGCGGCGGTGTCCACGGTGGTGCCTGTCATGCCGCATCTCCGGTGGCGTGGACCGGTTCGGTGACGAGGGCTTCCACCGCCTCGCAGAACATCTGCGCACGATGGGCGTAGTCACGGAACATGTCGAAGCTGGCACAGGCGGGCGACAGCAGGACGGCATCGCCGGGTTGCGCTTGCCTGGCGGCGAGTCGAACCGCCTCGTCCATCGACGCGGCATGCAGGATGGCGACGCCGGTCGCTGCCAGGGCTGCATCGATCAGCGGCGCGTCGCGCCCGATCAGCACCACCGCGCGCGCCACCTGGCGCACCGGCGCGGCCAGCGGCGAGAAGTCCTGGCCCTTGCCTTCGCCACCCAGGATGGTCACGACGCGGCGCTCGGCGCCCAGGCCATTCAATGCGGCCACTGTCGCGCCGACATTGGTGCCCTTGCTGTCGTCGAAGTATTCGACCTGATCGACGATGGCGATGGACTCGACCCGGTGCGGCTCGCCGCGGTACTCGCGCAGTCCATAGAGCGTCGCGCCGAGCGCGCAACCGGCCGCGCTGGCAAGGGCGAGCGCGGCCAGCGCGTTGAGGGCGTTGTGCTGGCCGCGAATGCGCAGCGCATCGGCCGGCATCAGGCGCTGCACCACGATGTCTTCCTCAATCACTGCACCACGCTTGCGCTTGATGGTTTCGTCGGCGTCCAGCGCGCGCACCAGCCAAGCCATGCCATTGACACGCTCGATGCCGAAATCGGTCGGCCGCAGTGGCAGGCCGGCACCGAAAGTGATGTGGGTGCGGGTCTGCGGACGCTGCAGCCTGGCGCGGACAGGCGGCGGCAGCATGTCCATCACGGCCGCATCGTCGCGGTTCAGGATCATCAGGCCGCGCGTGCCGAAGATGCGCGCCTTGGCAGCGGCGTAGGCGGCCATATCGCCATGCCAGTCCAGATGGTCTTGCGACAGGTTGAGGACGACGGCAGCGGTGGGCTCGAAATCCTGCACCCCATCGAGCTGGAAGCTGGAGAGTTCGAGCACCCAGACATCGGGCAGCGTGCCGGCGTCGATGTGTGCCGATAAGGTGTCGAGAAGGGTCGGGCCGATGTTGCCAGCGACGGCTACCGTCTTGCCGGCACGCTCGACCAGCTGGCCGGTCAGCGCGGTGACGGTGGTCTTGCCGTTGGTGCCGGTGATGGCCAGCACGGCGGGCCTGTAGCCGGATTGCTGCACGGACCGGGGCACGATCACGACAGGCAAGGCCGCCTCGTCGGCCATTGCGGCCAGGGCCTCTGGCGTGGACGCGGACAATTCCGCAATCCGCGCGACGAATTCAGCCGCCTCGCGGGCGGCAGTATGGACGCCGGTGCTGGCTGGCATCGGCGCCGGGATGCCCGGCACGGCAGGACCGGAAACCGGTTCAGTCGCCTCGGTCAGGACCGGGACAGGTAGGATGCCGATTGTGTCGACGATGCGATCAGCCACCGATTCGACCGCTGCAGGTTCGAACGGCAGGTCAGCCTCGTTTTCGATCGTTGCGTCGACCGCGGCCAGATCGCGCAGCGCCTGCGCGAAAAGATCCAGTTCGCCGCCGACCGGCAGTCCGACAGCGCGTGCCGCATCCACCACCGGCGCCACCGTGGTCGGTGCCAGCCCCGGCGAGCGGTAGACCGCGCGGACAGGCGTGCCGTCGATCAGCGCAGCCGTCAGCGACCCGCCGATGAACCCGATGGCCGGCCACTCCGCCTTGAGCGTCGCCAGCAACACCGGTGCTTCACGCGTATCGGCCACGGTCACTTGCGCACCATGCCGTGCGCACCAGCGCGCCATTGCCAGGCCGGACACACCAAGGCCCAGGATCAGCACGGGAAGGTTTTGCAGGTGCTTCATGGTCAACGAAGCTTCAGGGTCGAAAGGCCCACGAGACACAGCAGCATCGTGATGATCCAGAAACGCACCACGACCTGGGTTTCACGCCAGCCGCTTTTCTCGAAGTGATGGTG
>JANXTP010000217.1 GCA_025352345.1 Burkholderiales bacterium
GATCGATCGTGACGAGGAACTTCAGCTTCGACAGCCCCGCAATGATCTTGCGTTTGTTGGGAAACGAGCCGACCGGGTTGAAGCCCTGGCAGATGTAGCCGTTGAGCTGGCCCTGGTTCATCATCTCGAAGGCGCGCAGCACGTCGTAGCTCTTGTCCCACTTCGGCAGGTAGTGATAGGCCCACGAGTTCTCGGCGGTGGCCGCCTTGCCCCACCAGGCCTTTTGCAGGCTGACGAAGAACTTCGGATAGTTCTGCCAGTAGCTGGTCTGGTTCGGCCGCAACGGCTTCAGCGCACGCGGCTTGTAGTAGGTCTCCAGATCCTGTTCGGTTTCCTTCGGCAAGGTCATGTAGCCAGGCAGGTTGGTCGACAGCAGGCCCAGGTCGGTCAGGCCCTGGATGTTGCTGTGACCGCGTAGTGCGTTCATGCCGCCACCGGCGATGCCGATGTTGCCCAGCAGCAGTTGCATGATCGCGCCGGTGCGGATCATCTCCGAGCCCTGGCTGTGCTGCGTCCAGCCCAGCGCGTACATCACCGTCATCGCCCGGTCGGGCGTGCTGGTGCTGGCGATGTAGGCGCAGACCTTCAGGAACTTGTCTTTTGGCGTGCCGGTGATCTTGCTGACCATCTCGGGCGTGTAGCGCGAGAAGTGCTCCTTCATCACCTGCAGCACGCAGCGCGGGTGCTCCATCGTCGGGTCGACCTTGGCAAAGCCGGCCTCGTCGAATTCGTAGTTCCAACTGGCGTTGTTGTAGCTGCGCTTGGACTCGTCGTAGCCCGAGAAGATGCCGTCCTTGAAGCTGTAGCCCTCGCCGACGATGAAGCTGGCGTTGGTGTAGTGCTTGACGTACTCGTGCTGGATCTTGTCGTTGGACAGCAGGTAATTGACCACGCCGCCGAGGAAGGCGATGTCGCTGCCCGCACGGATCGGCGCGTAGTAGTCGGCCATCGCGGCCGAGCGCGTGAAGCGCGGGTCGACGACGACCAGCTTGGCCTTGTTGTGGTGCTTGGCCTCGATCACCCACTTGAAACCGCAGGGGTGGGCTTCAGCGGCGTTGCCGCCCATGATCAGCACCACATCGGCATTCTTGATGTCGGTCCAATGGTTCGTCATTGCACCGCGCCCAAACGTCGGGGCCAGACCGGCCACCGTCGGGGCGTGTCAAACGCGCGCCTGGTTGTCGAAGACCAGCAACCCCATCGAACGCATCGCCTTGTGGGTCAGGTAGCCCGATTCGTTCGACGAGGCCGATGCGCACAGCATGCCGGTGGTCAGCCAGCGGTTGACCACCTTGCCGTCGGCGGTGCTGGCCTGGAAGTTGGCGTCGCGGTCGGCCTTCATCAGCTTGGTGAGGCGCTCCAGCGCGTCGTCCCAGCCGACGCGCTTCCATTCGGTGGCGCCGGGTTCGCGGATCTCCGGGAACTTCAGCCGGTTCTTGCTGTGCACGAAGTCGAGCAATCCGGCGCCCTTCGGGCACAGCGTGCCGCGGTTCACCGGGTGGTCCGGGTCGCCCTCGATGTGGACGATGTTCGCGGTGACGTTCTTCGCCCGGTCGCCCAGGCTGTACATGATGATCCCGCAGCCCACCGAGCAGTAGGTACAGGTGTTGCGGGTTTCGGTGGTGCGGGCGAGCTTGAAGTTGCGGGTCTCGGCCAGCGCGGTGGCCGGCGAGAACCCCAAGGCAACAAGGCTGGATCCGACCAGCCCCGCGCTGCTCACCCGGAAGAATTGCCTCCGGTTCATGTCCATCGCTGACCTCCTGCGCGACAAGCGCTGAGAAACGGGCTCGGTGTCGTGGCTCCCGGCATTCAAGCCGACCACCGTCATTCTCATCCTCCCTTTGCTAATGCAGCGCAGGGAATTCCTTATGGAAAACTGGCTTGAATCTATCGCCAAACTCCATTGCCGAACCTCTGCGATCGCCGAACCGACTTTGCACGCATGGTCGTCAGCGTGGTGTCAGATGGCCTGGGGCGACACTCAAAGATCGTCGCATTTCAGGGCGGTGTGGGAGCGTTGAACGCATTTCTATGAGCGGCTGCCACGCGTGCCGACGTCGAGGGCGTTGCGGCGACGCCTGATTTTCAAGCGCTCTCGCTCAGTGCTGGCCTGGATCGGCCTCGATCGCGTCGAACAGCGTGATGCCCTCATGCTCGACTTGGCGCGGTACATCGCGGCGTCAGCGCTGTTGATCAGTCCCGCCTCGCTGCGGCCGTCTTCGGGAAATACGGAGATGCTGATGCCGGGCTTGACGATCAATCGAAGATGATCGACCTCGATGGGCTGTGCGATGCACGCCAGCATCAACCCGGCCATGCGCTCGAGGTTGGCGCGTACGCCAGGGTCCATCAGCAGATGGAGAAATTCATTGCCACCGTTGCGGCAGACCGTGTCCTCATGGCGCACATGCTTCAGCCGCCGCCGGGCCATTTCCTTCAGCACCGCATCGCCGACGGCATGTTCGTGGGTGTCGTTGACCCATTTGACGCGGTCGAGGTCGAGAAACATCACGGCCAGCGTCCAGCCATGGTGATTTGCCAGGGCAATCGCCTGCGCCGTACTCCCGACGGCCTCACCGGTCTGCAAGGCCTTGTGCGCCGACCGGGTCGTGGCGCCCTCGGCGGCCTTCTTTTTCACCACACTGTTGGCAGCAGGCAGATCGTCGGCACAGCCCGCCATCTCGGCCTTCACTTCTTGACTCTGCTCCAGCGCCTTTTCAACGCGGGGC
>JANXTP010000238.1 GCA_025352345.1 Burkholderiales bacterium
CTGAACGTCGCGGTGCGCGACGCGATCCAGCCGCGCTTCGGCAACATGGCGTATCAACTCGCACTGCTGACCTGCTTCGCGCTGATCGGCAGCCTGCTCGACCTGCCGTTCGAGCTCTACAGCACCTTCCGCATCGAGCAGCGCTTCGGCTTCAACCGGATGACCTGGAAGCTCTACGTCGCCGACCTGCTGAAGGGCGCGCTCGTCGGCGCGCTGATCGGCCTGCCGATCGCCGCGCTGATGCTGTGGATCATGGGCGCGACCGGCGGGCTGTGGTGGCTCTGGGCCTGGGGCGCCTGGACGGGCTTCAACCTGTTGATCCTGGTGCTGTACCCGACCGTGATCGCGCCGCTGTTCAACAAGTTCGAGCCGCTCGCCGACGAATCGCTGAAGCTGCGCGTGCAGGCGCTGATGGCGCGCTGCGGGTTCGCGGCCAAGGGCCTGTTCGTGATGGACGGCAGCAAACGCTCGGCCCACGCCAACGCCTACTTCACCGGCTTCGGCGCGTCCAAGCGCGTCGTCTTCTTCGACACCTTGCTGAACCAGCTGACGCCCGGCGAGGTCGAAGCCGTACTCGCGCACGAACTCGGCCATTTCAAGCACAAGCACGTGATCAAGCGCATCGTCGCGATGTTCGCGATCAGCCTGGCGGGCTTGGCGCTGCTGGGCTGGCTTTCGACTCAGGTGTGGTTCTACGCGGGCCTGGGCGTTCGGCCCTCGCTGGATGCGCCCAACGACGCGGTCGCGTTGCTGCTGTTCCTGCTCGTCACGCCGGTGTTCGGCTTCTTCGTCTCGCCGCTGTTTGCGCAGCTCTCGCGCCAGCACGAGTTCCAGGCCGATGCCTATGCGTGCCAGCAGGCCAGTGGCCCCGACCTCGCCGCGGCGCTGCTCAAGTTGCACGAAGACAATGCCGCGACGCTGACACCCGATCCGTTGTATGTTCGCTTTTACTATTCGCACCCGCCGGCGTCGGAGCGTCTTGCCGCGCTGGCGCGGGCGCCCTCGTTACCCCAATCTGCCTGAGATGCCATGAGCAACCTGCTGCACCAAAAATGCCAAGCCCTTGAAGGCGGGCAGCCAATGAGCGACGCGGTGATCCGCGACCATCTCGCGCAGCTCAGCGGCTGGCATCTGAACCAGGGCGCGATCGAGAAGAGCTTCGGTTTCAAGAACTTCTACGAGACGATCGCGTTCGTCAACGCCCTCGCGTGGATCTGCAACACCGAAGACCATCACCCCGACCTGTCGGTGAACTTCAAGCGCTGCGTCGTGCGTTTCAACACCCACTCGGTCGGCGGCATCTCGATCAACGACTTCATCTGCGCGGCCAAGGCCGATGCGCTGATCGCGTTCGCGGCTTGAGCAAGTTCGCTGCGCTCGACCTCGGCCTCGTGGTCGCCGGGCACGGCCGCCACTACATCGTCGAGACGCCCGAAGGCGAACGCATCCAGTGCCACTCGCGTGGCAAGAAGAGCGACTGCGTCGTCGGCGACCGCGTGCGCTGGCAACCGTCGGGCGACGAGGGCGTGATCGAACACGTGGAGCCGCGTCGCAACCTGCTGTTCCGGCAGGACGAGTGGAAGACCAAGTCGTTCGCCGCGAACCTGGACCAGATCATGGTGCTGGTCGCCGGCGAGCCGGTCTTCAGCGAGTCGCAGCTGGCGCGCGCGCTGATCGCCGCCGAGAGCGCCGACATTCCGGCGCGCATCGTGCTGAACAAGGCCGACCTGCCGGTGATCGCCGCCGCGCGCGCGCGCTTGCAGCCGTATGTCGCGATGGGCATCGAGGTCGTCGAACTCGCGCTGAAGACGAGGCAGGACGAAGCTCGCGCCATCCTGAACCCGCTGCTCGACGGCAAGGCCACGCTGGTGCTGGGCCCGAGCGGCACCGGCAAGAGCACGCTGATCAACCTGCTCGCGCCCGAGGCGAAGGCGCAGGTGCGAGATCTCGCAGGCGCTGAACTCCGGCCGCCACACGACGACGTTCACGCAGTGGTACTGGATCGACGGCAGCGATCGCCGCAGCGCGCTGATCGATT